>JAOZVK010000022.1 GCA_029938185.1 Bacteroidales bacterium
AACTTTTAATTTGCGATTGTTTTTGAAAAAAAGAACTGTTTTTGTGAGTTCTGAAACTAAAATAAGCTATTTTTGTTCGTATTTTTATACGCCCAGATTGACACCAGTATTTGAGACTGTTCACATCTTAACAACTCAAATATAACAGTTTGATTGAATCTATATTACACAAAAGTGCATTATCTATAAAGTTAAAGTTAATCTTTGCAGAACTTTACGAAACTTTATATTAAGTACTGTAACAAAAGTTTTTCGATATTTACTATTCATAATTTCTTGATTAAATTGTCTTTGTACTAATACGTAAGCAACTATAAATAGGTCGAAGACCTTAATCAAGTTTAAGAACTGCTAAAAATGCTTTTTGAGGAACACTTACATTTCCTACTTGTTTCATTCTTTTTTTTCCCTTCTTTTGTTTTTCGAGCAGTTTTCGTTTACGGCTAATATCACCTCCATAACATTTTGCAGTTACATCTTTACGAACAGCTTTTACTGTTTGTCGTGAAATAATTTTAGCACCAATTGCAGCCTGTATGGCTATATCAAATTGCTGACGTGGAATAAGGTCTTTTAATTTTTCGCAAATACGCTTGCCAAATCTATATGCATTATCAAAATGAATAAGAGTTGATAAAGCATCAACATGCTCGCCGTTTAATAAAATATCAAGTCGAACCAATTTTGCTGGTCTGTATTCTGTCTGATAATAATCAAAAGAAGCATAACCTTTTGATATACTTTTGAGTTTATCATAGAAATCAAATACTATTTCGCCCAATGGCATTTCAAAAGACATTTCAACACGTTCGCTAGTTAAATATACTTGATTTGTAAGTTCGCCTCTTTTTTCGAGACACAGATTTATTATAGGTCCAAAATATTCGGATTTTGTAATTATTTGAGCCTTTATATATGGTTCTGTAATAGATTTAATAAATTTAATATCAGGTAATCCAGCCGGATTGTGGACTTCAATTACATCACCACTATTGTTGTGAACTTTATATGATACATTGGGCACGGTTGTAATAACATTCATACCAAATTCGCGGTCGAGACGTTCCTGAATAATCTCCATATGTAATAGTCCCAAAAACCCACATCTAAAACCAAAACCTAATGCAACTGATGATTCTGGCTCAAAAGTTAGAGAAGCATCATTAAGTTGAAGTTTTTCAATTGAAAATCTTAGTTCTTCATAATCCTCACTATCAATAGGATAAACTCCTGCAAAAACCATTGGTTTTACCTCCTCAAAACCATCAATAGCTTTTTCGCAAGGTTTTTCTACATGAGTTATTGTATCGCCTACTTTAACTTCTTTCGATGTTTTTATACCTGAAATGATATATCCAACATCGCCTGTTTTTAAAATATTGCTTGCTTTTTTATTTAATTTTAAAATTCCAATTTCATCGGCATAGTATTCTTTATTGGTATTAACAAATTTAACAAAATCGTTTTTTCGTAATACACCATTTATAATTTTAAAATATGCAATAATACCTCTGTATGAATTAAAAACCGAATCGAATATTAAAGCTTGTAAAGGAGCATCTGGGACTCCTTTAGGAGGAGGAACTATATCAATAATATTTTTTAGAATATTATCTACTCCGAAACCTGTTTTGCCACTTGCTTCTACAATATCATCTCTATCGCAGCCAATTAGCTCAATTATCTGGTCTTTAACATCTTCTGGCATAGCTGTTGGCATATCCATTTTGTTTAACACAGGTATAATTTCGAGGTCGTTACCAATAGCAAGATAAAGGTTTGAAATTGTTTGAGCTTGTATTCCTTGAGTTGCATCAACTATTAGCAAAGCTCCTTCGCATGCAGCTATTGAACGAGACACTTCATACGAAAAATCAACATGTCCAGGAGTATCAATAAGGTTAAGTATATAATCATTACCATTATACGAATAATTCATTTGTATAGCATGGCTTTTTATTGTAATCCCTCTTTCTCTTTCTATTTCCATATCATCAAGCACTTGTTCCTGAAGATCTTTTGCTGATATGGTTTTAGTTCTTTCTAATAATCTATCAGCCAAAGTGCTTTTACCGTGGTCGATATGTGCTATTATACAAAAATTTCTAATATTTTTCATGCTTTACAATTTTATTATTGGCATTTTTCATTCCCCGCATTTCGCTTTGCTTCATACGGGGCTAACAATAGGTCGTCCCTTTGGGACTTTATAAATACACTAAGTAATTGATAATTTTGCTTATGCAAGAATTACAGTAATTTACAAAAATGCGTAAGCAACATTAAATAGGTCAAAGACCTTAAATCCATTTTACATAACTAAAGTCCATACGGTTTGGTAAATCTTCATTTTTTGGAAATACTCTAATTCCATAATTATAAGTACCTGGTCTATCAGGAGTAATTTTACTTGAAAAATAAGCCAAACTACCCATCGTTTTTTTCAACCTAATATCATAAGTATTTATAATTTCAATATCACCATTAAGTTTTGTTTCCGAAATAATAAGCTCAAGTCCAATATCATTGGCACTTATACCACGTAAATCAAGAATTACTTCGCCTAAATATTCCTCACCCAAAACAATAAGGTTCTCAATCGGTTCGGAGAAATTTATTGAAACAACTTCAATTTTGTCCCAGTTTAATATTACTTTCTTTTTCCAACTAGCAATGTTTTGTGCAAGAGCATAGTTATTAGCTTTTATTTTTTCGGTTCTTTTACCTAGTTTATTATAAAATTTGTTAATATAATCATTCAACATTCTTTTAGTTGTAAACTCGGGAGCAATTTCTGCAATACTTTTTTTCACAAAAGCTATCCATTTATCGGGAACACCTTTTTCGTTTCTATCATAGTACAACGGTGCAATCTCTGTTTCGATTGTTTTATAGATAGTAACAGCATCAAGTTCGTCCTGAAAATTTTGATTATCATATGTTCTGTCTTCACTTAATGCCCATCCAGCACCCTCTTTGTAACCTTCAATCCACCAACCATCAAGTACACTAAAATTCAGTACTCCATTCATTATCGCTTTCATTCCGCTTGTACCCGATGCCTCCAAAGGTCGTGTTGGTGTATTAAGCCAAATATCAACACCTTGAACAAGTTTTTTAGCTAATTCGATATCATAGTTCTCTAGAAAGATTATTTTACCAATAAACTCAGGTCTTTTTGAAAACTCAATTATTCTTTTTATAATTTTTTGTCCTTCAACATCGGCAGGGTGAGCCTTTCCTGCAAAAATAAACTGAACAGACATATCAGGATTGTTCATAATTTGTGCAAGTTTTTCGGGATTTCTAAATAATAAATCACCTCTTTTGTATGTTGCAAATCTTCTGGCAAAACCTATAGTCAGAGTTTTTTCATCTAATTTGTTTTTTATATTCAATATTTTTTTAGGGTCTTCATGCCTTTTTACCCATATTGAATCAAGTCTGTTTTTAATAAATTTTATTAGTTTTTTTCTTTGATTATTTCTTATATCCCAAATCAAACTATTATCTACCGAATATATTTTTTTCCATAAATCTCTATCCGATTGTCTTTGCTCAAAATCTTCGCTAAGATGGTTTCTATACAAATCTTTCCATTCATCAGCTGTCCACGATGGAAGATGTACACCATTGGTAACATAGTCAATATGTAGTTCTTGAGGAAAATATCCATCCCAAAGTTTATTGAACATATATCGTGTTATTTTTCCATGCAATTCGCTCACACCATTAATTTCCTGCGAAAGATTAGTAGCTAAATAGCTCATCGAAAATTTTTCGGCTTTTCCTGGACGGCTTTTTCCTAAATCAATGAATTGCTTCCAACTAATATTAAGTTTCTCGGGATAATGTCCCATATACGTCATTACCAAATCTTCTGAAAAAGAATCATGACCAGCCGGAACAGGAGTATGTGTTGTAAATAAAGAAGAACTTCTTATTATTTCTAAAGACTCATTAAATGTAAAATTATTGTTACTAATAAGATTACGAAGTCTTTCAATATTTATTAATGCAGCATGTCCTTCATTACAATGGTATATATCCTGATTTATTCCTATAGCATTCAGTGCCCTAATACCACCAATACCTAATAAAATCTCTTGCTTTAGTCTATTTTCTACATCACCACCATATAAATGGTGCGATATACTTCTATCTTGTTTTTTATTATCAATAATATCTGTATCCAACAAATATAGCAAAATTCTACCAACATTTACTTTCCAAACCTGCGATTTTACAATTCTTCCAGGAAATACGATTTCTATTTTTATAAGATTTCCGTTTTCATCTCTTACTAATTCTGCTGGTAATTCGGTAAATTTTTGTGGTTCGTATGTAACCTGCTGTTCTCCTTGTAGTGACAATTGCTGTCTGAAATATCCATATTTATAAAATAAGCCTACTGCTACCATGTTAATATTTGAGTCGCTGGCTTCTTTTAAATAATCGCCTGCTAAAATGCCCAAACCGCCCGAATAGATTTTAAGGCTGTTATTAATACCATATTCCATACTAAAATATGCTATCTTAGGAACATCTTTGCTTGATTCTACATTCATATATTTTTTAAAAGAAGTATATACTTTATCATACATTCCGTTAAAATACTCATCGTTTTCGAGTTCTTGAAAACGAATAGATGAAACTTCTTTAAGCAATGCTATTGGATTTTGTTTGCTTCTATTCCATTTTTTTGGGTTTATATATTCAAACAATTCACTTGCTTGATTGTTCCATGACCACCATAAGTTTTTCGACAATTCATCAAGTCCAAGAAATTTACCTGTTAGCTTAGGTTTAACAAAAATATTTCGCCATATGGGTTTATTACTTTTATATGCTTTTGGATCAATCTTTCCTTTTATTTGATATGTTTTAATAAATTTCTTTGAACGTTTTAATGATTTTTCAAGAGCAATATGATAGGCTTCTTTATAATATGATATAAGATTTTCCCATAATGCAACTTTTGATAATTCGTATGCATTCTTTCTAACTATGTTTTTCTCTTCAATAGTTTTTAATGAACATTTTTTAATAATCGAATATATGTTTTGTACGACTTCATCGTGATTATAATCTGTTCGTTTAACTACAGCAATACAATCATTTGTATTTTCAGGATCTTTCATTATCCATCGACCAAAACCAGCCAAGTCGGTTGTAACTGTTGGGATATGAAATGCTAAACTTTCGAGCGGTGTATATCCCCATGGTTCGTAGTACGATGGAAAAACAGACAAGTCGAAACCTATTAGTAAATCCCAGTATTTTATATTAAATATACCATCATCGCCATTTAAATATGACGGAGCAAAAATAATTTTCACATTATCTTTCGTTCTATTTAGCAATCCTTTTTTTTGTATTCTGTTCAAAACAGGGTCATACTCAGCATCATGTAGTCCGTGTGTCAAATATTTGCTACCATCAACTTTATTGTTATATTCAGGGTGATACAATTTTTCTGATAAATCTTTTCTTGCACCATAATTGTTTGCAGGAACCAAAATAAATGCAACTATGTCTTTTTTAACACTTTCATCATTATTTAATTTACTAAGTGAGTCAATAAAAATATCAATTCCTTTATTTCTAAATTCATATCTTCCACTTGTAGCAATAAATCTTACATCGTCCGATAGTTTATGATTTAAAAGAGCTTCGGTAACATCAATAAGTTTTTTTTGAGCAGTTTTTCGTTTATTATTAAAATCATCACCAACAGGAACAAAGTTATCTTCAAAACCATTTGGAGTAACAATATCAACATCTTTTTCGTGAAACTGGCTACATTCTTTTGCAGTAATTTCGCTAACAGTTGTAAAACAATCGCTAACAATAGCCGAAGTTTTTTCGAGCGATTGTTTTGATATTATATTAAATTCTTTTGCTTTTAAATCACCATTGTAAGTGCTTAATTCTCCGTACAATGGCTGTCCGTTTCCTGCAATAGAACGCCCTACTGTAGTAGCATGTGTTGTAAATACAGTAGCAATTTGAGGAACATTATTATTAAGATATAAAATACCTGTACCTGTCATCCATTCGTGAAAATGAGCAATAGCTCTTTCTTTTATTGTTAGATGATATTTATAGAAACTTTCTATAGCTTTTCCAGCAACGTATCCAAATATTGATGGTTCAATATAATCCCATTGTCCCGATAGTGAATCTAATTTATATTTTTCCCAAAAAATTTTAAATATTTCATCTTTTTTGGGTATAAGATTTGAAAAATCAATTAAAAAAACTATTGGTTTACCAACTATATTCCATCTACCTATTCTTAAATTAACGTCCTCGCTACGTGCTTGTTTTCGCCATTCCTTAAATAGGTTTTTATCTTCTAAGAATTCTGGATTTTTTTCTACATCACGCCATACATCTGGTCCTATTAATATCAAATTATCTTTATATTCTTTAACCAAAGTTAATGCTTTAGTTGAAACAACTGTGTGTATACCACCCACTTTGTTACATATCTCCCAGCTTGTTTCAAATATATAATCAGGTTTTTTCAATTTCTCACTCATTATGTTATTATATTAAGCACTAATACAAAAAAAAATTACTATTTTGTATAAAGTTTATTTATTGAAATATAATCAATTATTTGCCATACATTAGCAACATTAAATAGGTCGAAGACCTTAATTTGTTTATAAAATGATTTGCAAAAGTAGTAAAATCATTTTTAATTGTTATAGGCTTTGTTTGAAAATTATTAATTGAAAGTAAAAATAAATTTCTTAATATTGTCAAAAATTTAAAAATGTAATTTTAGCTTTGCAAAAAACAAAATTGATAAGCTTATAAATAGGCATGCAAAATTATATGTTTAAAAAGGTACGTAAGCAACATTAAATAGATAGAAGACCTTAATATAAAATAAAATGGCAATATCAAAAATTCATAATAATATTTCGTATTTAGACGAACTTAATGAAAATCAGCGTAGTGCAGTTGAAAACATAAATGGACCATCACTGGTAATAGCAGGCGCAGGTTCGGGCAAAACAAGGGTTTTAACTTATAGAATAGCTCATTTAGTGAAACTTGGAAAACGTCCTTCTAGTATTTTAGCTCTTACATTTACCAACAAAGCAGCAAAAGAAATGAAAGAGCGTATTGCTAAAATTGTTGGTTATAATACAGCTAAGTATTTATGGATGGGAACTTTCCATTCAATTTTTGCTAAAATATTAAGAACTGAAGCATCTAGTATTGGCTACACTTCAAATTTTACTATTTATGATTCTGCTGATTCTAAAAATTTAATAAAAACCATTGTTAAAGAACTAAATTATAGTGATAAAGATTATAAAACCTCTTTGGTATTAAACAGAATATCAATGGCTAAAAATAATTTGGTAACAGCCAAAGCCTATGCAAAAAATATGCAATTTCAGGAAGTTGATTTCAAAATGAGAGTTGCTAATATCTATAAAATATATCAGATTTACTCAAATCGTTGTTTCAAATCGGGAGCTATGGATTTTGATGATTTATTATTACAAACAAATATTCTTTTTCATAATAATAAAAAAGTTCTTGAAAAATATCAATCAATGTTCAACTATATACTTGTTGATGAGTATCAAGATACAAACTATTCTCAATATTTGATAGTAAAACGATTGGCTCAAACTCATAAAAATATTTGTGTTGTTGGCGACGATGCTCAAAGTATATATTCGTTTAGAGGTGCAAAAATTGAAAATATTTTAAATTTCAAAAAAGATTATCCAAATAATAAATTATATAAATTAGAACAAAATTATAGGTCTACTCAAAATATAGTAAATGCTGCTAACAGTATAATTTTAAAAAATCAAAAACAAATCCAAAAAAATGTTTTTTCGGAAAATGAAAGTGGAAATAAAATAAAACTTATTGAAGCATATAATGATATTGAAGAAGGAATTTTGGTTGCTGATACAATTGAACAACAAAGATTAATAGAACTTGATGAGTTTAAAGATTATGCCATATTATACAGAACCAATGCACAATCGAGAGTTTTTGAAGAGGCTTTAAGAAAACGAAATATTCCATATAAAATATATGGAGGTACAGCTTTTTATCAAAGAAAAGAAATTAAAGATTTTTTGGCATATTGCAAACTTATTGTAAACAAAGCAGACAACGAAGCATTTAAACGAATAATCAATTACCCAAAAAGAGGAATTGGACAAACTACGATAAAAAAAATAAGTGATTTTGCAAATACAAAAGCATCAAGTATGTGGGAAGTTGCTGCAAATATTATGAAGTATAATATAGGTGTAGCAAGTCGTACACAAAATAAAATTGCTGAATTTGTAGGATTGATAAATTATTTTACAGAAAAACAAAACTCTTTAAATGCCTATGATTTGGCTAGTGAAATAGGTTCAAAATCTGAAATATTATCAGATTTATATAAGGACAAATCTATTGAGAGCATCAGTAGACACGAAAATGTACAAGAATTATTGAATGCGATAAAAGATTTTACTCTTCAAAAAGATATTGATAGTAGCGAACTTACTCTTGTTAATTTTTTAAACGATATAGCCCTATTAACTGATGCTGATACCGAAAGCGAAGAAGATAAAAACAAAGTTACATTGATGACCATTCATTCGTCAAAAGGCTTGGAGTTTAAATCGGTTTTTGTTGTAGGACTTGAAGAAAAATTATTTCCAGGCGAACGTTCAACCGTAGATATTAATAGTTTGGAAGAAGAACGACGACTATTTTATGTTGCAGTTACTCGCGCCGAAAAAAATCTATGCTTATCGTATGCAAAACACAGATACCGTTGGGGTAAAACCGATTATTGTATACCAAGTAGATTTTTGAGAGATGTTGATGAGGTTTTTTTGGAATCGGTAAGTAATATTGAGGATATTAAAGATAATTTTTCTGAAAGTACAAACGAAACTAATTTTAAAAATAGTTCAGGAAATTCGCTTAAAAAAGGTTTTACAGTTAAACCTAATTTCAATAATATAAAAAATACACATATTCCTATCAAAAAACATAGCACTGCTGAAAACGAATCATCTAATTCAGAAATTCAAGCAGGAATGAAAGTAAAACATAGCAGATTCGGAACTGGAAAGGTATTAAAAGTAGAAGGCGATATACCAAATACAAGAGCAACTATATTTTTTCAGTCGGTAGGACAAAAACAACTTTTGCTGAAATTTGCTAAACTTACTATAAGTAAGTAAACAGTTAAAAGTGAATAGTTAAAAGTTTGCTTACACCTGATAAACAACATAATATAAAAAAACAAAAATGTCGTTTTTATATATCGACCTACTTAATTAGTGTCCATCTGTCAATAAAATCGCAAAGCGATGACCTATTGGTAACCCACGATGCTAATCGTTGGTTGATAACAAGCCAATTACAGAAATGCCTTTAGGCATGACCTATAAAATTACTGACTTTATGGACGCACACTAATTAAATAATTTTTATTTTTTGAGCCTTTTTATTGAGACTGTTCAGTCTTAATTGATTAAATCATAAAGTGAAACTTTGTGGTTAAAAAGCGTCCAACTAAAAACTGGTAGCCTAAAAAATTAATACAGATAGAGAAGGAGGGTGTATGAAAAAAAGCATCATCATAATCAACATTAATTCAACTACTTAAATATTTTTATTATAAAAATTGGAATAAAATTTTTTCTAATTAGAAAAAAGTAGTACTTTTGCACCACAAATGCTTCGAATAACTAAGGTATAGAAAATTTAACATATCGAAAAATTATAACAGATTTCACACCATTAGAATTTTAAGGTCTTCGACCTATTTAATGTTGCTTTCGCATTCTATTAACATTCAAACGATATGCAATTTAACAATAAACAAATGTCGAAAAACTTTTGTTAGACTACTTACAATATTAACAAAATTTGAGTATTAGTTTATATTTTTTAATAATTCTATTGTGTTAATTACAATATTTAACTCTTCGAGCCTTTTCATATTTCTTGTTTAAATAAGGTGGTTTTTGACCTAATTTAATGTTGCTGTAGCACAACATACAATCAATTGTATCCCAAGAAATTGAACAATAACATATAAAAATATTTGTGTAAAAATTGACTTTATGACTAAAATATTCATATTTTAAATTCACTATGTAGCATACTAAAGTTCTTTATGTTTGTAGAATACTATTATTGCTCAAATTTTTCAACATAATTATTAAAATTCCTTATAATATTACTTATTTAATTAAAATTATTACATTTATAAATTTATGGAATACAACACTAAAAGAAAAAAACTTATATTACCCGAATATGGTAGAAATATTCAAAAAATGGTTAATTATGCAAAAAATATTGAAGATAAAGACGAAAGAAATAAAGTAGCAAATGCAATTATTGATGTTATGGGTAACATGAACCCACATTTAAGAGATATAAATGAGTTTAAACACAAGCTTTGGGAGCATTTAGCATTAATGTCTGAGTTTGATCTTGATATTGATTTTCAGTATGTTGCCACCGAAGCTGAAATGCAAAGTACAAAACCAAACCAAGTTCCTTATAACACAAACAATATTAAATATAGATATTTTGGTAAAACAATTGTACTACTTATAAACAAAGCCATTGAAATTGAAGACCTAAATAAAAAAGATGCTTTAGTTGAAACTATTTGCAATCATTTGAAAAAAAATTATATAATGTGGAACAAAGATGTTGTTAATGATTTTGTAATTTTTGAAGCATTAAAAGATCTCTCAAATGGACAATTAGTACCTAAAGAAGGACTAAGATTAACAGAATCCAAAGAAATTAGTCTAAAAACTAAAAGAAAAAGGGTTAAAAAAAATTAATAATAATTTTGTTTAATAGACTTGTTACTTATTAACAAAACTGATAATCAACAGTATACAAATTGCTAAATTCAATTAACTCATTGAGTTTACCGTATTAATAAAAATACACAACAAAATTAATGAATAATTGATTCTAAACAAATATAAAGCTAATAATAGTTTCTAATGCGTTCATTTTCAGCAACACTATTAAGTAACAAGTCTAATATTACTTATGCATTCTCATAATATATAATTTAACAAAATATTAATATTCAAAAAATTTTGAAAAACTACTTATAAGTTTTTTTACATTTTTTTAGACTTACCACAAAGTAAACTATTCGTATTTAATTTAATATTATAATATAATTTTTTTCATATGTAAATATGATTAAATATATGGTATTAATAAATAAATTACCTATTTACTCCTAAGTAAGTAAAAGTTTTGTACTATATAAATATACTAAATTAGGTTAAAGATTTTACTTTTATAAAAATGTTATGAGCTATTAATCACAATATTGTATAATTGTATCATCGAATAATTGAACCATTGAAAGTATAATACAATTTTAAAACAAAAAGTGTTATTTTTATATCTACTTAAAAACTACGAATTTAAAAAGAAGAGTTTAATATTGTAAATGAGTATTTTTAATTTAAGAATAGCCAAAGTCTGACTATTATCCCTAATTTTACTTTACGAAAATAAAACAAGCTCTGATAGAGCGAAATACAATAGCCCAATGCAACGCACTGGGTATAAATTAATATGGTATCTAAGCTGAAGTGGCGAAATATTTCGCCCTTTCAGCTTAATGCTTAATTTCGTTTAAATCGCAAGGCTACATACTTTTGCTTCGGCTCAGTAAGCACACAGTGTTATTATGTTTCAGTCCTTTAGGATCATTTCCAACATATTATAACTTTGCAAAGTGGAAATAATTTGAAATTTAGCAACATGAGAAAAAAAGATTTATTTTTTTTAATACTTATTTCTATAATTTTTGTTCCATTTTTTTTATCAGACAATCTATTAGGATTTTATTCTGAATTTAATAAAAACCATGGATTAATTACAGCTTTTTTAAAATTTGCTATTCTGGCAACCATTGGAGAGTCTATTGGGCTAAGAATTAAAGAAAAAGTATATATTAAAAAAAGATTTGGATTGTTGCCACGAGCAATTGTATGGGGATTTCTTGGTATTACAATTAAAATTGCATTTGTAATTTTTGCAAGCGGAACTCCTGTATTTCTAATATATATGGGAGTTAATAATGCTGATATAATAATGCAAAAATCTTTATGTGTTGATAAGTTTATAGTGGCACTGGCTATTAGTGTTGCAATGAACATAATTTATGCTCCAGTTATGATGACCATTCACAAAATAACAGATATACACATAGTTGATAACGGAGGGACAGTAAAAGGATTATTTACAAAAATAAAATTTGTTGAAATTTTCTCAAAAATAAATTGGGATATACAATGGAATTTTATTTTTAAAAAAACAATTCCTTTTTTTTGGATTCCTGCCCATACAATTACTTTTTTATTACCTACCAAAACACAAGTATTATTTGCAGCTCTGCTTGGTATAGCACTTGGAGTAATTTTAGCTTTTGCCAGTTCATCAGGAACTATCAAAAAATAAGGTTTTCGACCTATTTAATGTGGCTTACGCATTTATGTAAAATTCTATCATTTAGTTTAGTTGAACAAAAACAAATGTCTGAAAACTTTTGTAAGGCTACTTATATTGCAAATAAAAGTAGAAACAAACTTTTAGCTTTTAACTTCTTAGGTCTATACTATTCGACCTTCTTTTAGCAGTTCTTTTCTGATACCTTCTTCTAAATCGTCAAGAATAACTAGTTTTTCATTGCGTTCGGCAGCACGAATTACACAAAATTTTATAACATTAACAACTCCACCTCCTGAAATTTCGTATTTGTTTGCAATTTGTTTTAGATTAATTTCATCATGTAGGGCTAATGTTTTATTAAAATAATGTTGCCACATTCTGAATCGTTCATTAGGTTTAGGTATCGGAAAATAAACTATTGACTGAAATCTACGTGTAAAAGCATTATCCATATTGCCTTTTAGGTTTGAAGCAAGAATTACTGTTCCTGGATAGTTTTCAGTTCTTTGTAATAAATAAGCAACTTCTTGATTTGCATACCTCTCTTGAGACGATTGAGTTGATGTACGTTTTCCAAAAAGAGCATCGGCTTCATCAAAAAATAATATCCAATCTCTGTCTTCGGCAGTATCGAATACTCTTGCCAGATTTTTTTCAGTTTCGCCAACCCACTTTGAAACAACCATAGATAAATCAATTTTGTATACATCTTTATTCACATTCTTTCCAATCAGAGATGCGGCAAAAGTTTTTCCTGTTCCAGGAGGTCCATAAAACAAAGCCCGATATCCAGGTTTTATTGTTTCTTCTAAATCCCATTCACGTAGTAATTTTTCTTTATGTTTTATCCAAAGAATAATATCTTTAATATCAGAATGAACCGAGTTTTCAACAATTAAATCCTTCCAGTCAAGTTTAGTTTCTATTAGCTTTGCAGGAAATTTTGAACTGAAATCGGGTTTTATTTCGATACCATATATAAATAGGCTATAATAGTGTGTACTAAGTGATAACGCTCCACTTAATTTAGGTTCATAGTCTTCAGTACTTTGTAGATGTAATATATTACTACTTGCAAAAATATGCGAAGATTCAAACAATTTTAATATTTCAAATTTTTTTTTATAATCATTTTGTCCAATAATAAAAGCAAGAGTTTCGCCAGTTGGAATAAAGCCACTAAAACTTTTACCCATAATGCCTCCAAATTCTGAATAACGTCGATTATATCTACTATCTATAGTAAAAAAAATATCTAAAAGCTGATTCTGTATATGAGGAGCTAATGTTAAAATTATTGCTAATCGCTCAACAAAACCTAATTTATTGGAAGTAATTATATTAGCATATATCGATTCATAGGGGCTTACTTTAGGTGGTGAAATATCGAAAATAGATTTAATATGGGTTTCTTTATTTAAAAAAAGCAAAAAACGCAGTTCTATTATTTTCGATAGCCAGTCAATCTCATTTTTAATAAATTCTATATTGCTATTTGTCATTTTGTTATGTATTAATAAAATTTTAGGTAAAAGCTTTTGCATGTGTGTTTAAAGAGCAAATGTAAAAATAAATTATAAATATTTTTGTTTTTTTAGTATTTTATTTATAAACTACTTCACAGTTTAATATTTATCAAAATATAATATTATGAAAGCACATAAAAACTCGAAAGACAATGAAAACAGAAATAATGATACTGAAAATATCCAACAAAGAAAAAAACGAATCATATCACGAGACATCTCCCAACCTAAATCATCTTCAACCTCAACTTTAGTCTATTTTTCCTTGTTAGATTTCGCTATTTTTTCTTTTTGGTATTTTGATTCTAAATTAACTAATTTTTGGTGGTCTTGCTTTTGAGATAAGTACTGTTACAAAAGTTTATCAACATTTACATATTCATAACTTGCAGATTAGATTGTACTTGTACTAATGCGTAAGCAACATTAAATAGGTCGAAGACCTTAAGTCCATCGTGTTGTGTAGCTCCCACCATAGATTTTCTAATACCAACTTGATTTGGGTTTGTTCGTGAGTATATACTGATAATTGCCATTATTTTTTTATCCTCGCTTGCTGTTGTGTTGTTTATAACTTTGATAACAAGAGTGTGAAATAAATTATGTGCATCGGGAGTCCTTACTAAGTTTGTTAATTTGTGCTTGAGTAATGCTTTGTTTATTTTTGGCTGCTTATGTTTGTATATATTAAGTGAAAAGTACCCACTATTTCAATTGAAAAGTACCCACCCTTAAATTTTTTTTTAACCAACTTTGAGAGCTAATTTCAAAGTTAAAAAAATGAGAAATATGGTTGATAAATATCAAGTCAATCTACAAATTAATAATTTATTTTAAAAAAAAAGTTTTTGTGTGTGTTTATATTTTGAAAATTCAAAAAAAAGCCATTACGCTTGTTCTATTGGTAGTCCCGTATGGAATGAAATGGAATGCGCGGATTTATGAATATGTAACATAATAAAATTCCGTAGGTATGGTCTATAAAATAGGTCATTCCTATGGAATTTAATTTTAACCGCATTTCTAAACCTCGCATTTCGGCTATCGCCTACATACGGGGCTACCATAGATCATCGCTCTGCGATTTTATGGAAATATAAAAAAATTAAAAAAAAGGGTTTTTTTCCAAAATAAAAAAAGATAGCCATTGAGCTATCTTAACTTACATTTTTGTCAGTTTTATTTTTTTCTTTCTAATTCCTCAAAATCCTTTTTGTAATAAAACAGATGCATAAATTCTTGTTTTTTATCTTCACTAAATGTTGAAAATAATAAATAATAAGCCAATTGTTGCTTTTGTTCTACAGTGAATGATTCGGTTTGTTTTATAATATCTTGTATTGTCATAATATTTTGTACTGGTTTGTTACATTTTGCCTGTTTAAAACTGTCGGTGTGGCATTGAACCCACGCCGACAGTAGGCTGTTATGTTATTGATTTTCATTGCAATTTCAAAAATATAACAACATACAACGAATATAAGTAAGAATATGTGATATGTTGCAAACCACAACAAAAAATGCGTAAGCCACATTAAATAGGTCGAAGACCTTAATTTGTCAATTTTGGAGTATTTTCTTCAAAAAAATTGAATTATTTTACTTTATGTTAAGAAGATACATATTTACTGAAACTCCCTAAATAACACTTGGTACAATAAAGAAAGCCTGACTTACAATTCAAAGTAAGTCAGGCTTTTAAGTGGTGCGGAGAAAGAGGGATTCGAACCCCCGGAGCTGTTACACTCAATGGTTTTCAAGACCACCGCATTCGTCCACTCTGCCATTTCTCCGTTGCAAAAGTAATACTAACATTTAACATACAAAAATTTTTTTTTACTTTTTTTGTATTTTTATTTAAATGTATAAAATAACATTGTTATAAAATTATTCAGTTAATTAACATATAAGTATATAGCTTTATAAAACTACATTTTTATTTTTTATGTAATAATTGGGTATATTTAATTTATCGGTTGATACTTTTCTTTATTTAAAACCTTATTTCTTTTTGTTTAATTAGTGTGCGTCCATAAAAAGTCAGCAATTTTATAGGTCAGACCTAAAGGCATTTCTTTAATTGGCTTGTTATCAGCCCACGATTAACATCGTGGGTTACCAATAGGTCATCGCTTTGCGATTTTATTGACTTTATAGATGGACACTAATTAGTAGAAAAATTATTTAAATGATTTACAAACCTTATTATCTTATTTAATTTATTAATAATAAGGTAATAAGATTTTAGAATAGTCGAGTATTCATTTTTATACTAAGTTTAAAATAAAAAATAAGGTTTTTAAAGAATAAAAAAGATGTCAACTACTTTTAGCATTTATGAAAAATGCCTAATATTGTTTATTATTACCAGATATAAGCAATATAAAGGCTACCCGTCAGAAGTTGGACTGTCTTGTTTATCAGGTATTTCGTAACAGGATAAAAAACAATCCTGTTAATCCTGTAAATCCTGTCAAAAAATAAAAATAATGTCCAAATACTATACGTGTAGCCAAAATAAAAAGCTCTAAGAGCCAAAAAAAGAGTTATGAAAAATTCATAACTCTTTGATTTTTAGAGGTCACGAGCGGACTCGAACCGCTGTAGATGGTTTTGCAGACCACTGCCTAACCGCTTGGCTACATGACCATTTAATATTAATGATGCAAATTTAGATATTTTTTCTTGAATAAACAAAAAAAATAAAAAATAAAATACTTTTATTTGACTCTTCGAGCCTTTTAGCATTGCTTATACCAAAAAAATATTATTATTTCTAATTTTCAGTTAGTTAAAAAGTAAACATTATTTCTACTTTATGAACTTAAAAGATGCTAAAAATAAGAGGTTTAGCATTCAATTGATTTTAGTTCAAAGAAACAGTTAGTATTTTGAATTTCTATTTCTCAAGTTTTTTTGCCCTCGAAAGGGCAAAAGCAATAAAAATACATTACATAGTTTTTTTTATGAATACACTAATTATTGTTATGGTTTAATAGTATTTGCATAAAACATGGCATGTTTCATATTTCAAATAAATTTCACTTCTTTTTCAGCCATAGCGTGGTCTTATAAAAATACAAGCAAAACAGCTTATTCATGTTTTTTATTAGTTCCTAAAATGTTCTTATATTTCGTTAGTAAGTTTTTTTGCGCCCTGAAAAGGGCATAAGCATTTACATGGGGCAACGCCCTATGTGTAAATGCATTCGTAAGCAAAAACGAGGGCAAAAGCAACACAATAAAAAAAATAGAATAAAATTGGAACTAATAATATTTTGTAAATTATTAGTTTTTATAAGCCCAGCCATAGCGTGGCAAAAGTATGGTAGTAAACATGCTAAACTCAAATGCTTAAATTACCTTAAGTAATTGACAATTGATAATAAACAATTGATAATTTTGTTTACACCAGAATTACAATAAGTTACAACTTTGCAAAGTGTCGATTTTATATGATAACCTACTTAGGAACGAGATTATGCAATATGTCTAAAATATTAATTTTGTATAAGTACTATCAAGCCACAACAGAATACACTAATTATTTAGTATTTGAAATACCTGATTATAACGGATTTTGTTGAAATTGCAATTTACTGATTAACAATTAATTATATAATAAATAATTTATTTAAAAGACCTGTGTTAATCCATTGTATCAGTGTTATTTGTGTTCCTATCATCTCAAAAACTGGAACACAGATGACACAGATTAGAATGATTTTCACCGATTTATATTTTTCAACAAAATCAGTTATAAAGTGAAATATTAATAAAAATGATTTAATAGTTTAATTATCAAATAGTTTTAAATTCGTAAAGTAAAAATAACTTATTTTCTAAAATACAATTGGTTATATATCATTAGTAAACAACATTAAGAAGGTCGAAAACATTATAAACAATTTAATCATACATATTATCTCAAAATTATTATTATATTTGTACCATTGTTTATAAAAAATTGGTTATTTAAACTTTTTAACTATTTCGATTTTCAGTATATTAAAAAGCTAAAATAAATTTGTATATAAGAGAAAATGAAAAATTAACTTTTAGGAATTTTTAATAATAAAAGGTCAAAGACCACAAATATATCTTTGTTTAGAGAATGGTACTACTTGAATTTGAAAAAAAAATAGGAGAATTACTTGAACAACTTATCAAAACAAAAGAAATTGGTGAGCAAAGTAATGTTGATGTTAGCAAAACAGTAGAGCAATTAGAAAAAAAACTTCGAGATACTCGAAAAGAAATTTACAGTAACTTGACACCTTGGCAAAAAGTGCAAGTTTCAAGACATCCCGAACGTCCGTATACCTTACATTATATAAAGGCTATCACTGATGATAATTTTATTGAATTACATGGAGATAGACATGTAAAAGACGATAAAGCAATGGTTGGCGGTTTTGGTAGTATTGATGGGCAGACTGTTATGTTTATTGGACAACAAAAAGGAATAAATACTAAAATGCGACAATTTCGTAATTTTGGTATGGCAAATCCTGAGGGCTATAGAAAAGCACTAAGATTAATGCGATTAGCCGAAAAATTCAATAAGCCAATAGTTACTCTTATTGATACTCCAGGAGCATATCCTGGCTTAGAAGCCGAAGAAAGAGGTCAAGGCGAAGCAATTGCAAGAAACATATATGAAATGTTTAGCCTAAAAGTACCAGTAATATGTATTATTATTGGTGAAGGAGCATCTGGCGGAGCAATAGGAATAGGTGTAGGCGATAGGGTTTTAATGCTTGAAAATACGTGGTATTCAGTTATTTCACCAGAATCATGCTCTTCAATATTATGGCGTAGTTGGGAGCATAAAATTGAAGCAGCAAAATCGCTTAAATTAACAGCTCAAGATATGCTTAAAAATAAGTTAATTGATGGAATTATTAAAGAACCTCTTGGGGGTGCACATGTTAGTAGAGAAGAAATTTTTAATACAGTAAAAATAGAAATAAAAAAACAATTAAAAGAACTAATGGCAATAGATGAAGAAATTCGTATTGAGAAAAGAATTAATAAATTTTCATCAATGGGAAAATATTCTGAATAATTTAACATTTTAAAGTACAAGCAATTATAAAATTAATTTAAATGGATTCTGCTGGTTTATTATTCAATATATTAAAACAAAAAAATAAAAAAGCAAATAACTATTTTGAAGATATTGCTTTAGGTGATAGAACTGAAGTAAGTAGTCTTACAAAAGTTTTTCGACATTTGTTTTTATACAATTACTTGTGTTGTATGAATTTACAAAAACGCGTAAGCCACATTAAATAGGTCGAAGACCTTAAAATATGACTTTGTAAAAGACAGTATTAGCATAACTTTTATAATAACAGGACAAGTATGTCAAAAAGAGCTATGTATGTCTGAAAAAATAAAAAGATTATTTCTATACATAAATAATTAAAACCAAAATAATTTATGATTTATACTGTAACAATAAATCAAACAAGCAAACAAGCACAAAGTATTGTAGATATGCTAATAGCTATATAATGACAGATAAAAAAACATATAAACCTAATAATAAGATAGAACAAGTAAATGCTGATTATGGCAGAGTTCCACCACAAGCAATAGAACTTGAAGAAGCCGTATTAGGAGCATTAATGTTAGAAAAAAATGCTGTAATTGAAATACTGGAAATCCTAAAACCAGAAAGTTTTTATAAAGAATCGCACCAATTAATATATAAGGCAATCAAAGAATTGTCGGCAAGCTACAATCCAATAGATATATTGACTGTTACTGAGCAGTTAAGAAAAAATGATGAACTTGAAAAAGCTGGTGGAGCGTATTATATAACGCAATTAACCAGCCGTATTGCATCAGGAGCACACGTTGAATTTCACTCAAGAATAATTGCTCAAAAATTTATTCAAAGAGAATTAATTAGAGTTACATCAGAAATTCAAAGCAAAGCTTATGATGATAGTATTGATGTTCTTGAATTACTAAACAGTGCCGAAAGTGCTTTGTTTCAAATTACTCAAGGAAATATTAAAAATGAAACACAGAGTATTTCTGATGTAATTCAAAAAGCAATTACACAGATTGAAGAAGCAGGAAAACGCGAAGATGGATTAAGTGGTGTTCCATCAGGATTTACAAGTTTAGATAGAATAACATCTGGTTGGCAACGTTCTGATATGGTGATAATTGCAGCAAGACCTTCAATGGGAAAAACTGCATTTGTATTATCAATGGCACGAAATATGGCAGTAGAACATAATTGTGTTATAGCATTTTTTTCATTAGAAATGGCTGCTGTTCAACTTGTTAATAGACTTATTATTGGAGAAACAGAATTGCCTGGCGAAAAAATTAAAAATGGTAAACTTACTGATGCTGAATGGGTACAATTAGACTATAAAATTAAACCTCTATTAGAAGCTCAATTATTTATTGACGACACTCCAGCAATAACAATCTTTGAACTTCGAGCAAAATGTTTAAGACTAAAAAGTCAGGGCGATTTAGATTTAGTTGTTATTGATTATTTACAGTTAATGACAGGCACATCGGACACAAGAGGAAACAGAGAACAAGAAGTTAGTACAATTTCAAGAGGACTAAAAGCAATTGCCAAAGAACTTGATGTACCAATAATTGCTTTATCACAGTTAAATCGTTCAGTTGAAATGAGATCGGGTGATAAGCGTCCTCAATTATCCGATTTGCGTGAGTCTGGAGCTATTGAACAAGACGCTGATATTGTTATATTTATACATAGACCCGAAAAGTATGGATTGACTGAAGATGCCGAAGGAAATTCAACAAAAGGTCTTGCAGAAATTATAATTGCAAAACACAGAAATGGACCAGTTACAGATGTGCAATTAAAATTTAGAGACCATTTAGCTAAATTTGAAGAATTGGAAAATGCTCAATTAGATGATATTGCAATGAATGATTTTGGTAACAATAATGGGGTGACATTTGGCTCAAAAATGAATGACGATTTGCCAAACCAAGCTTTTGATTTAGATGATGTAAATAATAAATTTGAAGATAATACTCCTTTTTAGATTTTTGTAAATATAAGATTTAACAAAATGTCCAACTTTACGTAAATAGCCAATTTTTGACTTAACCATTTATAATGCCATGTTGTAAAACATAAAGCTGTTATTTGGTGCATAAATAAATGTAAATAGCAATATTATATTGTTTTTCATGCGTAAGCAAAATTATTAATTATTAATTACTTATATTATAATATTAAATTTTATTTATTTATTTTTAGATATGATGCAATAACTAAAAATTATTTATTATATTTGTAAAATAAAGAAGTTGATTAATTGAATTATATTTAATAAGTTTTTTTCTGAATTTCAATTGATTATAAGTTTCACCTTACAAAATTGATATGTTAAGATCAAAGTTACCAGATATAAAAACTTCAATTTTTGCTGTAATGACTCAAATGGCAAATGAAAATAATGCCATAAATTTATCGCAAGGATTTCCTGACTTTCAAGTGTCCAAGAAGTTAATTGATTTGGTTGAAAAATATATGAAAAAAGGGTTTAACCAATATGCTCCAATGCAAGGTGTTTTTGAATTAAGAGAACAAATATCAAAAAAAACATTTGAGCTTTACAATCATAAATATAATCCAGATACAGAAATAACCATAACTGCTGGAGCAACACAAGCTATTTATACAACAATTAATGCTTTTATAAACGAAGGTGATGAAGTTATTTTATTTGAACCAGCTTATGATTCGTATCTTCCCGCAATAAGAATTAATGGAGGACAACCTGTTTATGTTCAATTAAAAGCCCCTGAATATAAGATAGATTGGAACGAAATAAAAAGAGTAATCTCTATCAGAACAAAAATGATAATAATTAATACTCCACATAATCCTTCAGGAGCTATTTTTACTGAAGAAGACATTATGATGTTGAGAAAAATAGTTAGTGGGAGTAAAATATTAATACTTAGCGATGAAGTTTACGAACACATAATTTTTGATGGAAACAAACATCAAAGTTTAGCAAAATACCCAGATTTAATTAAGCGAAGCATTATTATTTCATCATTCGGAAAGACATTGCATACAACTGGTTGGAAGATAGGATATTGTATGGCTCCTGAAAAAATCATGAACGAATTTAGAAAAGTTCATCAGTTTACAGTTTTCTCAGTAAATACACCAATACAATATGCTATTTCTGAATATATTGAAAAGGAAGATGAATACATGAACTTGTCAAGTTTTTATCAAGAAAAAAGAGACTATTTCATTAGTTTAGTTTCTAATTCTAAATTCAAATTAATACCATCGAAAGGAACTTATTTTCAGATTTTGGATTATAGTGAGATTTCTGATGAGAAAGATGTTGAGTTTGCTAAACGCTTAGTTTTAGAATTTGGAATTGCTTCTGTACCCGTTTCTGCATTTTACCATAATCATCAAGATAACAAAGCGTTAAGGTTTTGTTTTGCTAAATCAAACAAAACTCTTGACAAAGCTGCCGAAAAATTGTTAAAAATATCTTAGGAAATGACGAATTAAGGTCTTCTACCTATTTAATGTTGCTTACGCATTCTGCTAACAGACTAACAGAGCGTAAATTAACGAAATATAAATGTTGAAAAATTTTTGTTAAACTACTTAGGTACTGTTACAAAAAAATTCGACGTTTACTTATTCATAACTCCCCGATTAAGTGGACTTTGTACTGATGCGTAAGCAACTATAAATAGGTCGAAGACCTTATTAGGTTTAATAGCATGAAAATAAGATACTTAATAATAATAATATTACTTTTATCATGTGGTAAAAGTAATA
This sequence comes from Bacteroidales bacterium, assembly GCA_029938185.1. Taxonomy (GTDB): domain Bacteria; phylum Bacteroidota; class Bacteroidia; order Bacteroidales; family JAOZVK01; genus JAOZVK01. Next base: position 22,852 of record JAOZVK010000022.1, read on the forward strand.
AAAATTCTATAATAGTAGCAGTTGCAGCAAATACTCAATTTGCAATGGACGAAATAGTTAATGAATTTAATGACACATATAATACTAAAATTCAATTAATTAGTAGTAGCTCTGGAAAAATTACTGCTCAAATTAAAAATGGAGCCCCCTATGATATTTTTTTATCAGCAGATATGACTTACCCTCAAACTTTATACAAAGATGGATTTTCGTACAATAAACCAGTGATTTATGCAAAAGGAGTTTTGGTTATATGGTATGCAGATAGTCTAAATTTCAATAAAAATATTTCTGAATTAGTAAAAAGTAATAATATAAATAAAATTGCTATTGGAAATCCCAAAAATGCTCCTTATGGTGCGGCTGCATGGAATATATTAAAAATAAATAAATTACTGTCAAATACTGTTATAAGTAAAATGGTATATGCTGAAAACATTTCACAAGTAAATCAATACATTGTAAATAAGGCTGTTGATGTCGCATTTACAAGTAAATCATCAGTATTGTCAAAAAAAATGATAAATATTGGTAAGTGGAAAGAAATAGACAATAGTAATTATAAAGAAATTGAACAAGGTATAATAATGCTAAAACATGGAATGGAAAACAATGAAATAATTTGTAAAAAATTTTATGATTTTATGTTTCAAGAAAAAGCAAAAAATATTTTAAAAAAATATGGTTATGAAATAATTGAGTAAGGTCGAAGACCTATTTAGGAAATGACGAATTATAAATTACGAATTACGAATTGGTTTACACCTATTATAAGTATCATATAAAAAATAAATATCGTAAAACTATTTAGATATACTTTAAATAGTACAATTATTCAATGTTACAATACTTTGATTAATAATTGATAACAGTTTGTTAATGTTAAAACTATAACCGTTTAGAGTATATATGAATAAAACAATAAACATAAAATTTATAGTGGCTGTAATCCTTGCTGTTGCAATTAGCATATTTGTGTTTTTAAATCTTAAAACACTCGAATTAACACACGATATATTCGATTCTGTAAAAAACTTGGTGGATAGCAAATCTGAATCTAAAGCCAAAACAAAAACTAAAGTTCATGGCAATAGTAATAAAAATATGAAACCGCATATTGTGTATGAAATCTATGGTATAGATGATTGGGAAGCAAAAACAACCATAAAATATGGAATTTCAAGTCAGAAAGATTACAAAAGGAAACAAGGTAATCCAAGACCTAATTTACAATTAAAACTTATTTCTCAAAATCATTTTTGTGAACATTTTAATAAAATTGAATATATAATTTTAGATGAAAAAATACCAAATAGAAAAGCTGCAAAAATATTGGAGCAAAAGTACGTTACGGAATATTACTTAAAATATAAAAGAAAGCCTTTATTGCAGGAATTACCTCTGCCAGAGAATTATATATTTGATTTTTAAACTGAAAAACTATGAATACTATAATCTTTGATATTGGTGCAAACCAAAATACAAATTTAATTGACATTAAAAAATTTAATGAATTTTCAAATACAATTGCCTCTTCATATCAATATTTTTTTAATGGAAAAATTAATGATTTAATTAAAATCTCTGTTGATTTGTATCAACATGAAATTCCTATAAAAATATGCGATTACAAACAAGCAAAAAGTATTGCTGTAATTTTTAGAACATTTAATTTTGAAGAGTTTTCAGGAAAAAGAAAAAACGAGAAAAGAAGAGTAATTTTAGATACCTTGCAAGATTCTATTCTACAAATGTGCAATAAATTCAATCTCGACAAAACACCATTTATAAATGCTT
>JAOZVK010000284.1 GCA_029938185.1 Bacteroidales bacterium
ATAGATAAATTTATTGAAATTTGTGGCAAAGAAAATGTTTCTTCTAAAGAATACGATAGATTAAAATTTTCGACGGGGCAAGCTGTTGAAGAAACAATGAAATTGCGTAAAAAAGAAGTTGGACTCATAACTGATTTGGTTGTTCACCCTAGAAATAAAGCAGAAATTTCAGAAATTGTTAAATTTTGTGATGAAGAAAAGATACCTATTTATGTATTTGGTGGTGGTTCTTCTGTAAATTTTGGTTTATATCCTGAAAAAGGTGGAATTACACTTGTAATATCAACATATTTAAATAAAATTGTTAAATTCAACGAACTTAATCAAACAGTTACTGTTGAGGCTGGAATGATGGGACCTGATTTTGAAAACGCCTTAAATAATGCAACTAAATTATTTGGTTCAAAACATAAATTTACTTGCGGACATTTTCCTCAATCATTTGAATATTCATCAGTTGGAGGTTGGTTTTTAACACTCGGTTCCGGACAACAATCATCATATTATGGCGATGCTGGCGATTTGGTTCTTGGAATTAAAATGATAAGTCCTTCAGGAGACATTGTAACAAAAGAATATCCGGCAACTGCAACAGGTCCAAAAGTTTTAGATATAATAAAAGGAAGTGAAGGCATTTTTGGTATTGTGGTTGAACTTACATGGAAAATGTACAGATATAAACCTGAAAACAGACAATATTTTAGCTTTATTTTTCCAAACTGGGACGCTGCAATTAATGCAAGCCGAGAAATTTCGCAGGGTGAATTTGGTATGCCGGCAGTTTTTCGTATTTCTGACCCCGAAGAAACACATCACGGACTAAAACTATATGGTGTAGAGGATACAATTTATGATAAGATAATGAGTACACGAGGTTATAAACCAATGGAAAGATGTTTATTTTTAGGAAGTTCCGATGGTGATAAACTATTTACAAAAAATATTAAAGCAAGAGTAAAAAAAATATGTAAGAAATATGGTGCAATGAATTTGACATCTTTTCCTGTAAAAAGATGGGAGCCGGGCAGATATAAAGATCCATATATTCGTGAAGATTTAATGGACTACGGTATGGTAATAGATACCTTAGAAACAGGTGTTTCATGGGACAATTTGCATGAAGTACATCAAAAATGCAGAACTTTTGCTAAAAGTCGCCCCGATACAATTTGCCTAACACATGCTTCACATTTTTATGCACAGGGTACTAATTTATATTTCATTTTTATAATTAAAGAAGATGATATTCAAGCATATATTGATTTTCAGGAAGGTTTGATGGATACAATTCAAAAAAGTGGTGGCTCACTTTCGCATCATCACGGAGTAGGCAGAATGATTTCAAAATGGATGCCTGAACATTTGGGCGAAAACCAATTAAACGTTTTACGTGCATTAAAAAAACATTTTGACCCAAATAACATTATGAATCCGGGAAAACAATTAATAGGTGATTAAAGTCTTCGAGGTATTCGACCTATTTGATATTGCTTACGCATTTTAATAAAACTTTCCTGACTACCCTCGTAAGGTTGGACAGTGTTGTTTATCAGGTATTTCATAACAGGATAGAAATCAATCCTGTTAATCCTGTCAAAAAAATAAAATAATGTCCAATATTAAACGTGTAGCCACTTTCCTTACTATAATTAAAAACTAAAATTGAACTAACAAAATAAATAATGATTCTTTCAATAGATTGTGGAACCCAAAGTCTTAGGGCTATTTTATTTTCTTTAAAAGGAGAAATAATTGATAAAGAACAAATATTTTATGAAGCTTATACAAGTCCAAAACCTGGCTGGCATGTACAAAACCATGAATTATACTGGGATAGTTTATGTAAAGCTACGAATATTTTGCAAAAGCGCAGTCCTGAAAATTTTAAAAAAATTCAAGGAGTTGGTGTTACCACTTTGCGAGGAACATTAGTTAGTCTTGATGAAAAGGGAAATACCCTAAGTCCCTCAATCCATTGGTTAGACCAAAGAATGGCTGAAAATGATTATAAACCAAATGCATTGATGAAATTTGGTTTAAAATTATTAAACTTTAAACATACTGTTCAGAAAATGGAACGGAAAGGTCATTGCAATTGGATTAGACAAAATCAAGCCGAAATATGGAATAAAACGCACAAATATATACAAACATCAGCATATTTGAATTATAAACTAAGTGGAGGATTTAAGGATTCGATAGCATCGCAAGTAGGTTATATTCCTTTTAATTATAAAAAACAAAGATGGGCAAATTCTAAGGATTTGTTTGATTTTAGCCAAAAACTATATCCGATTGAAAATGAAAAATTATCTGAATTAATAAAACCGGGTGAAAAAATCGGACTTGTAAGCAAAGAGGCATCAGAATTAACAGCTATTCTAGCAGGTACTCCAATAATTGCATGTGGTTCGGATAAAAGCTGTGAAGTATTGGGTATGGGAGTAATCAATAATAAAATGGCAAGTTTGAGCTTTGGTTCTATGGCAACTGTACAAACTACTTCTAAAAACTATTTTGAACCTACAAGGTTTTTTCCTTCATATGCTTCAGTAATTCCCGATCATTGGAATCCTGAAATAGCTGTATATCGTGGCTTTTGGATGATTAGATGGTTTAAAAACGAGTTTGCATTTAAAGAAGTACAGGAAGCAGCAAAAAAAGATATACCTGTTGAGGAAGTTCTAAATGAACTACTTTATAAATCTCCACCTGGAGCCATGGGCTTGATTGTTCAACCATATTGGCAGGCTGGTTTAGAAAACAAAAATGCAAAAGGTGCAATGATTGGTTTTGGTGAAGTTCATAAAAAAGAACATGTATATCGTGCTGTAATCGAGGGTCTTGCCTACGGTTTACTTGATGGTATGCAACGATTACAAAAACGAGGAAAAACAAAATTCGAGAAAATAGCACTCTCTGGTGGAGCATCGCAAAGTGATGAAATTTGTCAAATAACTGCCGATGTTTTCAATAAACCATTAGTAAGAGGAAGAACACACGAAACGTCTGCATTGGGAGCAGCTATTATAACAGCTTATGGCATAGGTGCTTTTGATTCTATAGATAAAGCATGCAAAAATATGGTAAATTATGCACATACATTTGAACCAAATTCGAAAAACACTAAGATTTACAAAGCCTTATACGAAGATATTTATTTGAAAATGTATAAAAAATTGGAACCATTTTACAAACGAATTAAGGAAGTTACAAACTATCCGGAGGATTAGTAATTTTTGTTTTTTAACCAGATTTTCATTTTTCACTTATTGTCCTTTTGTACAAAAACAGTTAAGGTCTTCGAACTGTTTGATGTGGCTTACGCATTTTCACATACTACTGTTATATAGCTAATTGCAAAAATCTAAATGCCGAAAAACGGCTACCCGTCAAAAGTTGGACAGTCTTGTTTATCAGGTATTTCGTAACAGGATAAAAATCAATCCTGTTAATCTTGTAAATCCTGTCAAAAAATAAAATAATGTCCAATACTATACCTGTAGCCCCAAAATGCGTAAGCCACATAATAGGTCGAAGACCTTAATCTTTACTTACAAGATTCTTAATGCCTTTCAAAAACTTATAGCTTGTTTTGTTCTTTTCTTCGCCAAGATGTCTCACAATACCAAGTTTTTGAGGTATTACAATATCTGCCAATCTTACTTCAGATTCTTCATTAATTTTATAATCAACATCCATAATTTCTATAAACTGAGATGTATAATCTTTCAAAACACCTGAATATTTATATATCTTACCACCCTTAATATAATCAAATACAATACGATGACCAATATATTTCTCTATAAGAGGTTCGTGTGCAGTACCAACTGATTCGACTATGTCTTGTTTTATTTTTTTCACATATTTATCTTGCGTTTTAAGAACAGATGCAGCAGGTCCAACTTTTTGAAAATGTGTCATTATTAATCCCAAAACTTCTTTAATAGAATCATTAATAGTTTTAAAAATATTTTGGATTTTTCTTTTTGTCCTTGTCCATTTTTGGGGATGATATGTTTTATCAAGTACTTTTTGTCTTTCAAGCTTACCTTTTTCGCTTAATTCATCATGATAGCGTATAATAGCCTGAATTTGTGGATATTCGTATTTGTATAATATATAAGAAGTATAAATTATACCTTTATCATCAATTTTTGATTTTGGAAACGAAAATTCTAAACCTGTGTTTTCAACCTTTAACATGCCTTTTGCAGCAATCTCGCCATTAGTTTTTTCGAGTGTTACGGGGTCTTTTGAAAAATCATTTAAGCATTTGTCGCGACGTATGCGTCTTGAAACTGAACCAAAAATAGTTGTTAAAAAAATAAATATTATTGTAATCGTTAGCGAATCCATTTCTATATAATTAAAAAAAGTTTGTTATGAAATTAATATACAAATGTAATTTTAATTTTTGGCTTCATCAAGCTTATTTTTATATTTTTAAGCACAACATACAATAAATCCCACCTGTTTTGTATAAAAAGCTAAGACCTGCAAGATTTTAAAAACCTTGTAGGTCAGTATTAAAAATTCATGAAACAATTTAACTTCAGAATAAGTACTGTTACAAAAGTTTTTCAACATTTACTTATTCGTAACTTTCAGATTAAGTTGCTTTTATACTAATGCGTAAGCAACTATAAATAGGACGAAGACCTTTAAAATTGAATCCTCCACAAAAACATTGGCATAAATCCTGTTTGATAATCAGAGCTTAAATCTTTTTTACGTGGATTGTATGCTTGTGAATAAATATTTTTATTATTACTAACATTCTGTAAATCAACAGCCCATTCTTGATTTATATGTTTTCCGTTTAGTTTGAAACCAATTCTGATGTCTGTTCTAAAATAATCATCAAATTGTTTTTCATAAGCTTTAGACCAATCATATTCTGTTTGATTTTCAGCTATTGATTTATCTATATCTACTGGAACATATCGCTTTCCACCTGCATACACAACTTTTAAATCGACAGTTAAAGCACTATGCTTGCCCACTTTAAATTCGTAACCTCCAAGTGCATTAATTACATACCTACCATTATAAGCTGTGTTTCGTTCCGTATCGCTATATCCTTTATATTTTGAATCAAAAACAGAAACAGTAGTTAAAAAATAATAACCTTTACTAAAAAACTTCTCAAAAGTAAGTTCAACACCATAATTTTGCCCCGTTCCTTCACTAACAAGGCTGTCTTCCATATCACCACCAAAATTGGTACCTGTATTAACCAAAGAAAACTCTGTTAATCGCTTATGTACAGGAATATCAGATAAAGATTGATAATAAGCTTCTGCTTTTATTCTAATATCACCCTGAAAAAGTTTATCATAGCTCAATACAACTTGATGCGATTTAGTCATTTTAAGTTCTTTATTTGTTCTATAAAAACTTCCATCTTTCAATCTTGTTTGTATGAAATAGTAATATCTTGGTTGTAACTGGCTGTGTAAGCCATAGCCTAATGTTAAAGATTGAGTTTTTGTTAAATTGTATTTAATTCCTAAACGAGGTTCAACTGTAAATTCTTCATTTATATCAGCAAAATGAGAATAAACTCCAGTATTAAGTGTAAAATCATCATTAAATCTGTGTTTCCATTGCATATAAGCACGTATAAGAGTTAAACTTCCAGTAATATTATCAAAGTTTGGTCTAAAGTTTTCTTCTTTGCTTTGCCACACACTATCCAATAATGAAATACTATATATGTCAGCATAAATACCTGTTGTAAAATAATTTTTTTTACTAAATTTTTTACTTAAATGTGTTGAAGCAGAGTATTTTACTTCACTACCCTTCATACCATAGAAAGTATAATTTGAATTAAGTAAAAGTTTACCGTCATCATTAAATTTTAGTGAATCAATATAGGTCGTGGAACGTGTACCTTGTATTGATAAAAATGTTTCGATTCTTGTTTTTTCATTAAAAAAAAATAAATGAGATAGACCCAAAACACCCATATCAGAGCCAAAGTCAAGGTCTACACCTCCCATATCATAATCAGAATCTGCATCAGAATCAGCCTCAAGTTTGCCGCTGTCATGCAGTTCAATAAAACTTAAACCACCAATACCAATCAAGGAAAATCGACCATATTTTACACTCGGAAAATTCAGTTTAAATGTAAGGTCTTGATATTGTGGAATTGCCGAACCAGTACCAAAATCAATACCCATTTTTTGCATAAGTCCAAGAGTTGAGTATCTGTAATTTATAAGATACGAGGCTTTTTTGCCTTTCACAAAAGGACCTTCAGCTCCAAACTCAAAACCATTAAAACCAACTTGACCAACATATTCACGATTTTGATTGTTACCTGCTCGCATTTTCAAATCAAAAACCCCTGATATTGCATTACCATACTCGGCAGGAAATGCACTTGTAAAAAAATCAGAGTTTGTCAATAAATTATTATTCAATATACTAACAGGGCCACCTGTTGTACCAAATGCTCCAAAATGGTTTGGATTTGGAATTTCAATACCATCAAGTCTCCACAACAAACCAGTAGGCGAATTACCTCTTATTATAATATCATTTCTACTATCGTTTGTCATAGCTACACCTGCATAATTTGCAACCATTCGAGAGGGGTCGCCAAGACTTCCTGCAAATCGTTCAGTTTCTTCTATTGAAAACGAGCGTGCACTAACCATTGCCATTTTATTTAATGCTTTATCTTTTCGCTGCTTTGCAGTTATAACAATTTCTTCTGTTGTAATAACTTGCTCTTCAAGCTGAATTGTGAGTACAACCTCTTTACCCGAAGTTAAATTAATATTATTTAAAGTTGCAGAATTGTATCCCATAAAAGAAACAACTATACCTCTACGTCCGATTGGTATATTTTGAAATTTAAATTCTCCATCGTTTTCAGTAATTGTGCCAATTTGTGGTTTCGAGTTTAATAGTATAATAGTTGCTCCAGGTAATGGCATTTGTGAATGCTTATCAATTACCTTACCTCGTATTGTTTGTGTGTATTCATTTTGTGAATAGATTGAAATTGACAATAGTATTATCAAGATGCTTAAAAATATTTTTTTCATTGTTTTTATCATTAAATTTAAAAATTATTTTAATTTATTTATGCAACAAAGATATGCTGATATTTATTTTATTTTCAAATTTATGTTATTGATATACAGTATAAGTTTTGAATTGGTTTATACATGGGACGGATGGTATACTTTGGGGATAAATGGTATTTTGGTATATTGAAGTGAATTATGTTTTAGGATAATCCTGAAAGTGTTTGCAAGACCTGTTGGCGTTTAAGACCACTTAAAATCCGAAAATCTTTCATAATGTATTATCAAAAAAAAAAGCCTTACAATCTGGTGTAAGGCTGGGGCTTATAAAAATTAATAAATTACAACAATATTATTAGTTCTAATTTTATTCTT
>JAOZVK010000285.1 GCA_029938185.1 Bacteroidales bacterium
TAAAATTAGAACTAATAATATTTTGTAAATTATTAGTTTTTATAAGCCCAGCATACATCTAATAATATTAAATAGGTCGAAGACCTTAATAATTGTAGTTTATTCAATAATTCACTAACTATAACTAATTATGAAAAATAAAAAAATTTATTTAATACCCTTAGGGGTGATTGCATTAATGGCAATAATAATAGCTTCCGCAGCAATTTTTGGAGAAAAGGAAGTTAATTCTAAAAACCCTGCTTTTGGGAAATATATTTCGGCATATACTTCGGGTATTGTTTCCAAAACTTCGTCAATAAAAATACGTCTGACAAGCGAAATTGCCGAAAAAATACAAAATAAGGACGAAGCTCCTGTTGATATTTTTGATTTTACTCCCAATATAAAAGGTACTACCTATTGGTTTGACGATAATACTATTGAGTTTAAACCCGATAAATATTTAGACTCTGATGAAGAGTTTTATGTTAAGTTTAATCTTAAAAAAGTAACAGAAGTACCTAAAAACTTAAAGTTCTTTAGTTTTAAATTTAAAACAATTGAACAAAGTTTTGAAATTAGCCTTGAAGAACAAAAAACAATTGACAAAAGCTCGCTTAAATGGCAAAAAGCTATTGGTGTTGTAAAAACTGCTGATGCTGAAATAACTGAAAATGTAAAAAAAATGCTTTCAGCAACTCAAAATGATGAAAATTTAAAAATAAAATGGAAATCAGAAGACGATGGTAAAGAGCATTATTTTGAGATAGATAGCATAAAACGAGAAAAAAAAGCTTCTCATGTTAAAATGGACTGGAATGGTAAAAGTATTGGCGTGAAAAAAACAGGAAAAATGGAAATAGAAATTCCTTCTATTGACGATTTTAAATTTATTTCGGCAAAAGTGGTTCATTATCCTGAACAATATCTGCAAATTCAATTTTCGGACCCTTTAAAACAAAACCAAAATCTAAATGGTCTTATTACTATTCAAAATAGTAAAAATATACGTTATATTATTGATGATAATGTTGTTAGAGTATATTCTTCAAGTTATCTTAAAGGTACTAAATCGGTTTCAATAAATCAAGGAATAAAAAATGTATTAAATTTCAAGATGCAAAAAACCAAGAAATTTAGTATGGCTTTTGAAGCTATAAAACCCAAAATCAGACTTGTTAATAAAGGTGTTATACTACCGAGTTCAAAAGATGGTTTAGTTTTACCTTTTGAAGCAGTAAATCTAAAAGCTGTTGATATTAGGATAATAAAAATATATGAAAAAAATATAATTCAATTTTTACAAGTAAACAATCTAAAAGGCGATTATCAGCTAAAACGAGTAGGAAAACCTGTTTTACAAAAAACAGTCAGACTTGACAAATCAAAAGTTGTTGATTTTGGAGTTTGGAATAAATTTTCGCTTGACCTTAATAAACTTATAAAAGCAGAACCAGGAGCAATTTACAGAGTATCAATTGGTTTTAGAAAAAAACATTCATTATATAGTTGTACTAATAATAGCGATGACGATGAAGGTGAAGAAGAGTTAAGTGAAAGTTGGTCTAACCCCGAAGAAGAGGAAAGCTCTTTTTGGGACAATTACGATAATTATTATTTTGGTAATTATAGCTGGAGAGAGAGAGATAATCCATGTTCACAAGCCTTTTTTGGTTCGCGTAGAACTGTTTCGCAAAATATCATTGCTTCAAATATTGGAATGATAGTTAAAAAAGGTAATGACGGTGTTATCAAAGTTTTTGCAACAGACATGAGAACAACTGCACCACTGAAAAATACTGTTATAGAAATTTTTGATTATCAAAATCAACTTCTAAAAAGTAAAAAAACAGACAATGAAGGAAAAGTAACTTTCGACAAATTGAAAGACCCATATTTTGTTGTAGCCAAAAGTGGAAAAGAAAGGTCATATTTGAAAATAACTAATGGCGAATCATTATCATTAAGCCGCTTTGATGTTTCAGGAGTGTCAGTTAAAAAAGGATTAAAAGGATTTATTTATGGAGAAAGAGGCGTTTGGAGACCAGGCGATTCTCTTTATCTCGCATTTATTCTTAGAGAAGAAAGCGAAGCATTACCAGATAATCACCCTATTGTTTTTGAATTAAGAAATCCACAAAATCAAATTGTTAAAAGAGTTATTAAACAAAAAAGCAATAGTAGATTTTATACATACAAAATAAAAACTAAAGACGATTCGCCTACTGGAAACTGGGAAGCAAAGGTGCAAATTGGTGGAGTTAAATTTTATAAAACAATAAAAATTGAGACCATAAAACCAAATCGTTTAAAAATAAATATCAAATTTAAAGAAGAATATATCGAGGCTAATAAATCAGCAGTTGCAAATCTTGATGTTAAATGGCTACATGGTGCTGTTGCTAAAGATTTAAAAGCTAAGGTTGAAGTAATAATGAGTCCAGTTAAAACAACATTCCCAAAATTCTCTGATTTTACTTTTGATGACCCTACAAAGTCTTTCAAAACAGAATCAAATACAATATTTGATGGAAGTGTTGATGAAAAAGGACTGGCAGAATTTAATGCAAATATCTCAACTGACATATCTGCACCAGGCAAATTAAAAGCTATTTTTGTTACAAAAGTTTTCGAAAATGGTGGTAATTTCAGTATAGATCAGTTTTCATTACCATTCTATCCATATAATTCATTTACAGGAATTAAACTTCCAAAAGGTGATAAAACAAGAGGAATGTTATTAACTGACAAAACACACCCTGTGGAAGTTGCAATTGTAAATCCTGATGGAAAATATGCAAAAGGAAGTCATAAACTCGAAATGCAATTTTACAAATTAAATTGGAGATGGTGGTGGGACAAATCACAAGAAAGTTTAACTAATTTCACTTACAGGTCTTCTGTAAAAAAATTAAAAAAAGAAATTATTTATTCAAAAAATGGAAAAGCAAAATGGAATCTTGATGTAAAATATCCAAACTGGGGAAGGTATTTAGTAAGAGTTAAAAACTTAACAACAGGACATTCTACTGCTAAAGTTGTATATATTGATTGGCCAGGTTGGGCAGGCAGAGCACAAAAAGACGGAGTTGGTGGTGCTGCCATGCTATCGTTCACAACAAATAAATCAAAATATTCTGTTGGCGATAAAGTCGAATTAAATATACCAAGTAGCGACAAAGGAAGAGCTTTGATTAGTGTCGAAAATGGTACTAAAGTAATAAATACATACTGGGTTGAAACAAGCAAAGGGCAAACAAAATTCAGCTTTAAGGCTACTAAAGAAATGACACCCAATATTTTTGTAAATGTTACTTTATTGCAAGCTCATTCTCAAACTGCAAACGATTTACCTATAAGGCTATACGGAATTGTACCTTTGACTATCGAAAATCCTAAAACACATTTGCAGCCAGTTATTTCGATGCCTGATGTTTTAGAATCGGAGAAAATAGTAACAATAAAGGTTTCTGAAAAAAACAAAAAGAAAATGACCTATACGTTAGCTATAGTTGATGAAGGTTTATTGGATTTAACCAGATATAAAACACCAAATCCATGGAATAGTTTCTTTGCTAAAGAGGCTATAGGAGTAAAAACATGGGATATATACGACATGGTAATAGGTGCATATGGCGGAAAATTAGAACGTTTGTTAAGTATAGGTGGCGATGGTGAAGAAGAAGGACAAGGTGGTAAAAAGGCAAATAGATTTAAACCTGTTGTTAAATATTTAGGTCCTTTTGAGTATAATGGAGGAGTTAATACACACAGAGTTAAAATTCCAAGATATATAGGTTCAGTTAAAACTATGGTTATTGCAGGTTCTGATGATGCCTATGGAATGGCCGAAAAAGCAACCCCTGTTGTAAAACCATTGATGCTTTTGGCAAGCTTACCACGTGTATTGGGTCCTGGCGAAAAGGTAAAGCTTCCTGTTAATATTTTTGCAATGGAGAAAAATATTAAAAATGTTAAAATACAGGTCAAAACTAATAATATTATAAAAGTACTGGGTGGTAATTCAAAAACTGTTAGGTTTAGCGAAACAGGCGACAAATATGTTAATTTTGATCTTGAAGTAGCTGAAGCATTAGGTATTGGCAAAGTTGAAATAATTGCAAGTTCGGGTAGCAACAAAGCTGTTTATGAGATTGAACTTGATATTAGAAACCCAAATCCTAAAGTTACAAGTGTTATTGCAGATGTTGTGTCAAAAGGAGATACGTGGAAATCCGATTTTAAACCAGTTGGAATTTCTGGAACAAATACAGCAGTATTAGAAGTTTCGTCAATACCTCCAATTAATCTTGATAAAAGATTAAAATACTTAATAAAATATCCACACGGATGTGTTGAACAGACAACATCTTCGATTTTTCCACAATTGTATTTAACCGATTTGACTGATTTGCCTAAAGAGCAGAAAGATAAAATCGAAAAAAATATTAAAGATGGAATTAAACGAATAGTAAGTTTTCAATTGTTTAATGGAGGTTTAGGATATTGGCCAAATTCGTCGAATGTAAGCGAATGGGGAACAAACTATGCTGGACATTTTATGGTAGAAGCTAAAAAAAGAGGATATTCTGTTCCAAGAAGCTTTATGAAAAAGTGGAGAAAATATCAAAGCAAAAAAGCTAAAAATTGGATTGATGATGGAAACCGCTCTCAACTTACACAAGCATACAGATTGTATAGTTTGGCTCTTGAAGGTTCGCCCGAAAAAGGTGCAATGAACAGATTAAGAGGTAAATCAAAGCTTAAAAATGATGCAAAATGGAGACTGGCGGCTGCATATCACATAGCAGGAAAGTCAAATAGTGCTAAAAAACTAATTTCAGGATTAAGTTATGATATTCCTTTTTATACCGAAATGTCATATACATTTGGTTCATCGCTTAGAGACAAAGCAATGATGCTCGAAACTTTGGTTTTGCTTGGAAAAGATACTGATGCATTTAATATAGTCAAAGAAATTTCTACCGAATTGAGTAAAAATAAATGGATGAGCACACAAACAACAGCTTATGCATTGATTGCTATTTCACAGTTTGTTAAGAAAAATAAGTCGAGTTCTGGTATTAAGTTTTCATATGCTATAAATGGTTCAAAAATGGCAAATATTAATATGAACAAAACTATTGCTCAAATAAATATCCCCATTAGTTCGATTAATGAACAAAAAATAACTGTTAAAAATTCGAGCGGAGGTATTATTTATGCAAGACTAATTATGGAAGGAATTCCTGCTGTGGGAGATGTAAGAGATGTTGAGAACTCACTAAACATGACTGTTACCTACAAGCTAACTAACGGAACTATTATTAAACCCGAACGTTTAGAGCAAGGTACCGATTTTGTTGCAGAGATTAAAATCAGAAATCCTGGACTGAAAGGCAATTACAAAGAAATGGCTTTAACTCAAATATTCCCATCAGGTTGGGAAATAATTAATACTCGTTTGTTAAATATTGGAAGTCTTGGATACTCAAGTAGTCCTACATATCAAGATATTAGAGATGACAGAGTTTATACATATTTTAACATAAAACGAAGCAAACAAAAAACATACAGAGTATTGCTTAATGCAACATTTGAAGGTAGATTTTATTTACCACCTGCATACTGCGAAGCAATGTATGACAATACAATTAATGCCAGAAAAGGAGGAAAATGGGTTGAAGTTGTAAAAGCTGGATTATAAGATAATTAGTGTGCGTCCATAAAGTCAGTAATTTTATAGATCATGTCTAAGATAGTGCCATTTGTCTGAAAAAACCAAATGGCAACTATCTGAATTTGTGCCATTTGTCTTTTGTAAAACCAAATGGCGCAAATATAGAAGATATGTGTAATTTTTATACCAATAAATAATTATATTTGCAAAGTAATAAATAAAACATGCTTGAAGAAATAAAAATAATTGAAAAAGATTCAGATATATCAGAAGAAAATCCGTTTATGGACGGTGGTTTGTATCCATACGATCCAGCATTTGAAGATATTGATATTAAAGAAGATCACATGTCTATATTTCAATATAAAATGGAATATGAGAGAGGTCAATTAATAATAAACCCTGATTTTCAGCGAAATTTAGTTTGGTCAAATAAACAAAAAAGCCAATTTATAGAATCAATTATTTTAAATTTCCCACTACCTCCATTTTATCTAAATCAAGATAAAAAAGGCAAATTAACAATAATTGATGGCTTGCAAAGAACAACAGCAATCTTTGAATTTATAGGTGAAAAATTTGAGTTATCCTCTCTTGACGCATTACCCAAATTAAATGGTGAGAAATTTTCTAAATTAAAACCAGAACTACAAGCTAAAATTGAACGTAAAAATATCTTGTTGTATATCTTGAAACCATCAACACCATTAATCGTTATTTATGATTTATTTAAGAGGATTAATACGAATGGAACTCAATTAAACAGACAAGAAATTCGGAATTGCATTTTTCTTGGAAAAGCAACAGAATTACTGAATGAATTATCTCAAAAAGATTATTTTAAAAAAGCGATTGATTATGGTGTTTCTCCTAAAAGAATGAAAGACAGAGAAGTTGTTTTAAGGTATATTTCGTTTAAAACACAAAATTATCTTAATGATTATACTGGTAGCATGAGTGATTTTGTAGAAAAAACAATGCGGGAAATTAATAAATCAGATGATACCTATATAGAAAAAATAAAAACTGATTTTGAACGAGTAATGAAATATACTTATGCTTTTTTTGGAAAAAAAAGTTTTAGAATTGCAACCAATCAGACAAGAGGGACAATTAATATTGCAATTTTTGAATCCGTTTCTTTATTTTTTTCTGATAAACCTGATGAGTATTTAAAGCTTAATAAGTCTAAAATAAAAAATAATTATAAGCGATTATTAAAAGAACCCAAATACATTGAATCTGTGAAATCTGCAACAAGTTCTAAGGCACGTGTAAAAGACAGATTTGAAATCGCTCAAACAATTTTAGGAGAGATATAATCATGATAAGAAAAATACATATTCAAGGATTTAAGTGTTTTAAAGAAAAAGTTAGTTTTCCTTTATCTAAAATAAATTTACTTACAGGAATTAATGGAAGAGGTATATCTACTTTTTTACAAACATTATTATTGTTTAAACAATCAATAGAAAAGAATCAAAATACAAAAAAACTATATTTAAAAGGAAGCAGTATTGAGTTGGGAAACTATAAAGATATTAAAAATAGTGAAACGCCTGCAAATTCAAATATTCTAATTGGTTTTGAACAAACAAAAGAATATATATCGAAAATGTTTTTTGAACTAACAGACCATACAACCGAATTTAATAGTCCTAAATCAAATTACAAAGATGATTTCGTTGCAAATATCAACTCAATAAACTCAGAACTCACAAAAACAGTTTTCTTTTTCCAAAACAATCGCAAGTTAAAAGTT
>JAOZVK010000286.1 GCA_029938185.1 Bacteroidales bacterium
ATTATTAACAATGTAGAAATAAAAACATTCTTAATTAGATATGATGAAAAAAAAGGATTTGGAAAAGACAAACGAGAAATTGATAAAATGAATGAATAAGCCGAATAATGATAGAAAAAAGTTTATAATATTTCACCCTCAATTCCTAAAAAAACCTCAATGAGTGTTTTATGTGAAAAATTAATATAAGGTCTTCGACCTATTTAATGTGGCTTACGTGTTTTTACAAGTAGTTGTCATATAGTTAATTATGCAAAAACAAATGCCGGAAAACTTTTGTTAGACTACTTAGGTACTATGCTGATGAAGATGTTAAAGAAAACTTGGGTAATATTTATAATAAAAAATGTGTATATTGTGAAAACAGATAAATCCTCAGGATATGTTTTACAAGTAGAAAATTATTGAATGAGTTGAATAATGAAAATATAATTAAATTTAGTAAATAATTAAATATGTCGAAGACCTTAATATAAAAACAAGAATAATGTCCAAAAAGAAAAAAAAAGCTAAAAAAAATAAAGGATTAAAAGCCTTTAATAGAAAAAATTTACAAAAATATATAATTGAAATATTTAGGACTAATCCTAAACAATCATATAATTATAAACAAATTGCCAAGCATTTGAATATAAGTGATGAGCAGACAAGAAAGCTAATTGTTAGTATTTTAGATACATTATTGGAGCAAGAAAAAATAGAGGAGGTTTATACAGGAAAATATATATATAAATCTGTGGGTGCATATATAAGCGGAGTTGTTGATATGACAAGTCATGGAACGGCTTATATTGTTAGTGATGACATTGTTGATGATGTGTTTATTTCTCAATCAAATTTAAATCATGCATTAAATGGTGACGAAGTAAAGGTGTATCTGTTTGCAAGGCGAAAAAAGAAATCGCCTCAAGGCGAAGTTGTAGAAATTGTAAAAAGGGCTAAAACAACATTTGTAGGAACAGTTGAAATTTCCAAAAATTTTGCTTTTCATATTGTTGATAATAAAAAAATGCCTTACGATATTTTTATACCTCTAAGTAAACTCAACAAAGTTAGTAATGGACAAAAAGCAATTGCACAGATAACAGATTGGCCTGCAAAAGCCAAAAATCCTATTGGCGAAATTGTAGAAGTTATTGGAACTCCTGGTGAACACGAAGTTGAGATGCATTCAATAATGGCAGAATTTGAGCTACAATTTAAGTTCCCAGAAAGAATAAGTGCTGATGCCGAAAATATTGATGCAATTATTTGTAAAGAAGAGATAGCAAAAAGACGAGATTTTAGACATATAACAACTTTTACTATTGACCCTATAGATGCAAAAGATTTTGATGATGCATTATCGTTTAAAAAACTCGAAAATGGCAATTTAGAAATTGGAGTTCATATTGCAGATGTTACTCACTATGTGGATACTGAAGGCATAATTGAAGAAGAGGCTTACAAAAGAGGAACTTCCGTATATTTAGTCGATAGAGTTGTGCCAATGCTTCCCGAAAGGCTTTCAAATTTTATATGTTCGCTTAGACCTAATGAGGAAAAACTCACCTATTCGGCAGTATTTGAAATCAACGAAAAAGCCGAAATATTAAATCAATGGTTTGGTCGTACAGTAATTAATTCCGATAGAAGATTTACATACGAAGAAGTTCAGGAAATTATTGAAACCGAAAGTGGAGAATATAATAATGAAATAAGTATATTGAATGATTTGGCTCAGAAACTTAGAAAAAAACGTTTTGTAAGTGGTTCAATATCATTTGATAGAATTGAAGTTCGATTTAATATTGATGAAAATGGACATCCTCTTAGTGTTTACTTTAAGGAATCAAAAGAAGCTCACAAACTGATAGAAGAATTTATGCTGCTGGCAAATAAAAAAGTTGCAGAAAAAATTCAAAAATATGGTTCTGGAACACAATCTAAAACATTTGTATACAGAATTCACGATGAGCCAGATATATCTAAACTAAGTAATTTGTCCGAATTTATTAAACGATTTGGCTATTCGATAAAAATAAATAATAACAAAGCCATATCAGAGTCATTAAACAGATTGTTATACAATGTGAAAGGAAAAAATGAGCAAAATGTTATCGAACAATTGACTATAAGAACAATGGCAAAGGCTGAATATTCTACTGACAATATTGGACATTATGGACTTTCGTTCGAACATTACACACATTTTACTTCACCTATCAGACGTTATCCAGATATGATGGTTCACAGATTATTAACAAAATATCTGAATGGAGAAAACTCGGTTAATAAAAGTGAATATTCAAAAATGTGCAAGCATACATCGGAAATGGAACGACGAGCAGCAATGGCTGAAAGAGCTTCAATAAAATATAAACAAGTAGAGTTTATGCAAGATAAATTGGGCGAAATTTATGATGGTATAATTTCGGGAGTAACAGACTGGGGAATTTATGTAGAAATTGAGGAAAACAAAATTGAAGGAATGGTACCTTTAAAGGATATGGATGATGATTTTTATTCATATGATGAAAAAAACATGTGTATAACTGGACGAATACATCGCAAAAAATATGTGATTGGCGATAGAGTTAAAATTCAAATTGTAAAAACTAATTTACAAAAAAAACAATTGGATTTTATTTTGGCATAATTAAGGTCTTCGACCTATTTATAGTTGCTTACGCAGGTTACCAGTTTTAAGTGAGCCGCTTTTTAACCGCAAAGTTACACAAAGTTTTGCTAATCTTTACTTTAATTCTATGATTAGAACTATTTGAAAAACAAGACTGTCCAACTTCTGACGGGTAGCCCTTACGCATTAGTACAAAGGCAATTTAATCAAGGAATTATAAATAAGTAAATATTGAAAAACTTTTGTAACAATACTTAGTTCTAATTTTATTCTTTTTTGATTGTATTGCTTTTGCCCTCAGGGCATTCTTGCTTATGAATTAGTTTTGCCCCATGTTAATGCTTATTCGCTTTCAGGACAAAAGAACTTACTAACGAAATAAAAAACATTTTAGGAACTAATAAAAAACTTAAAAAAGCTATTTTTGCTCATATTTTTATAAGCAAGGTGTAAACCAATTCGTAATTTACCCATTCAGGGTATATTTACATCATGCTTCTTCACTTACTACCAATACAATATAAGTTTTTATCTGCTCTGATATATATTCTGCCATCTGCAAAAGCAGGAGTTGAAACTACATTTTCACCTAACTGAGGGTTAGATATTTGCTTATATTTATCCGAAAGTTTAAAAATAAATGTTCCACCCATTTTGTCAATCAAATATACAGTATTTCCAACAAGTATTGGTGTTGAGTAAAAACCATTAGCAAATTCTTGCTCCCAATATTTTTCCCCCGTTTTAGAATCGTAACATACAACTACACCGTAACTTGTCACAATTAACAAATATTTTTTTGTAGCTATCGGGCTTGGTACATCTGAAAGATATTCATCATTTTGCCAAAGAATTTTAGGTTTTTCGCCTATTTGTATAGCTACTAAGCTTGCATATTCGTTTACCGCAAACACTACACCATCGGCATATGCCAAAGAAGGGCCAACTTCTCCAGTCATACAATCTAATTTCCATAATTCTTTACCCGAAAAAGGATTGTATGATGCCACAAATGGGTCAGAAGAAACCATTATTTCGGTTTGTTTTCCAGTATAAACTACAATTGGCGATGCCCACGATATTTTCACCTTTCTTGGCGTACTCCATAATGTTTTCCCTGTTTTGGTAGATAGACTCATTAGCTTGGAAGCTGTTTTGTGGTCATATTGTACTATCAACATATTTTGAAATAGCATTAAAGAAGACGAATGACCATAATGATTTACAGGAGTTCCAAGATTTCTTGCCCATATCCTTTTTCCTTCCATATCAATTGCAAGTACATCGCCATTTGCAAAAATTGCATAAACAGCTCTTCCATCGGTAGCTACTGTTGGAGCAGCATATCCTGTATCATCTGTAACTTTTGGCGAATTTGCTGGAGAGCCTGTTATTTTATTTGCATCAGCAGTCCAAAGAGTTTTTCCAGTATTTCTATCAATACAATATACTTGGCGTTTAGTAGAGCTTGCACCCGATAAAAAAAGTTTATCTCCCCAAATTACAGGAGAATTATAACCTTTTAGGGGTATAGTTCTTTTCCAAACAATATTTTTGCCCGAACTTGCATTCCAGCTTACAGGTATATTTTTTTTGTAAGTTATACCATTTCCCCACGGACCTCTAAATGTTGGAAAATTAGCCATAATTTCTTTATAACTGGGAAATTCGCTTAGTTTTTGTTCTTGTGATGTAGTATCCGATTGTATAATTGTATCGTTTACAGAAGCGTTTTCAGTATTTGTTTTTGAGCTATCATTTTCTAATACATTTGTATTTGATTTATCATTTTCTGAATTGTTGTTCTGTGCATTAAAAATAGAATCACTATTAGGATTTGCAGCCATTGCAAATTTAACTCCAAGCTCGTTATGAGTTAAAAAAGCAAAAAACATTGCAAGTAAAACTATAAATGCACCTCCCATTGATACCCATTTACGAGCCGATTTGTGGGAGTTTAAATAATCATTTTTGTCAAAAAGCAATATTTCAGGTTCTTTCTTTTTTGATGAATTTAGTATTTGTATTGAAATTACCAAAATCAGAACACCTATTGCAAGTATATAGGCACCTGTTCGTACTTGCCATTGATTTGTAAAATATGCTTTTCGTGCCAATAAATCCAATTCTTGTATTTGCTTTCTAAGTTCAATATCTTCAGGATTTTTATTTAATCTTTCAACAAGAATATCAATTATTTTTGTATTAGCAGGTTCAATTCTTTTATATTGTACATAGTTTACTATTAGCAAGAAACATATAACAAGCGAGAAAAAACCGGATATATATGCTACTTTTTCCCATAATTTAATATTAACTTTTTTTTGTTTATTCATATTGTTTTATTAAAGTGTGATTTTTTATAATAATAAATATTAAATTCATCGAAGACCTTTATGTTACTCATCAGGTTCAACAGGACAATAATCCATACATCTTGCACAGCTAAAACAAGTTGCTTTGTTTGGAGTATAATCATTACGGTATTTCAAAACAGATAATCCAGCAAGAGATAAGCCAAATACTAATCCAATAAAAGTTCCATATATCCATCCACCGTAATAAAAGTCATCAATTATTGAAGCTGCTTCAGCATATAGTTGTTCTTTTGGTTTTCCTGATGTTTCAAATGTTGTAATTTCAACAGAATCAATACTATTTTTATTAATATTTAGAGTTGTATCATTCTGAAAATATAATTGGCTTGCAAGCCTTACTTTATTATTGACTTTTGCCATATTTTCGTGAAATTGCGAACCAGTCCAACCACCTACAAAAGCAAGCAAAGGTATTATTAAACTCAACTTTATAAGCCTTTTAGTAGCTGTTTTCTGATTATCAAGTTCTTTTATCTGAGTTGGTTTATTAATTGCTCCAAATGGGCAAGAGTTTTCACATAATTTACATTGTATACATTTTGAAGGAGTAATTGTCATATGTCTTTTTGATACACGACTTACCAAGTTTAGTAGCACACCATACGGACAAAAGAAACGACAATATGGACGCGCAATAAAAACACTTGTAAGAAGAAAAATTCCTCCAATAGCAAACATCATAAAACTTGCATTAAATCTGAAAAAACCAATAAATGGATCGTAACGGCATATAATAAAATCAGTTGCAGTTGCAGCATATAATATAGCTAATCCTAAATATAAAAAAGGAATTATACCGAGTAGAGTTTGAACCCAAGATTTTAAATTATAAGGTTTCAATACAAATAAATCTTGCAAAGCACCTAAAGGACAAACTCCTGCACAAAAGGTACGTCCAAAAAACATAGTATAGATAAGCGGTATAATAAAAAAAGCAATAGCGGTGAGTGGTATTTTATAATTTGGGTTAAATAGTGCTAATGCAATATTTTGAACTGAACCAACAGAACAAACACAGCCTTCGCGAATAAATCCAAAGTAAATAATCGAAAAAATAGACAGCCAAAATATTCCTTTGCGAGAACGTTTTTTCAATGCAAGCCAACTTGCAATTGATAATGAAATAATAAGTAATAAAACATCAATATATTCAAATATAATACCTCTAGGGCTTGGGCTTTGTGTTGTTGGCTGACTGTGTCCCGATTCAAATTCAGGTTTTGGAAATCGTGGACCAGAAAGTGCATTATACACTTGTAGGGACAGCAATATTAATAGTATTAAAAATATAATTTTTTTTTTCATTTTTTATAAATGAACTATTTGACATCTTTTTTAAGCTGTATAAAATACAAAACATGTGTTGAACATAACCGAAACATAATAACGATAAATCAATTTTTTTTTAACAATTCCTAAACCTCATCATCATCACTACTAAAGCCTTTAAATGTATATGGCTCTTCGATTGCCATTCTACTAAAAGCATCTGCCGGACAATCTCTTGCAATAGAACATTGATTGCAATCAACACAAATATTATGACTGACCTGAAGTTGCAGTGAGCCATTGCCAAATGCACCACAGCCCTCAACACATTTTCCGCAACCAATACACAACTCTTCGATTATATGATATTCAAAAAATGGATCTTCAATAAAAGTTCTGCTTATTGCATTTGTAGGGCATAGTTGATTTTCGGCGGCAGTAGTTAAATCTTTAGTTTCAGGTTTAAAATAGCCTCCGCATAAATCACAATAGCCACACATATCATATACATGTATGCATTTTACAGCCGATGGGCTTAAAACACAACTTGTTGCACAACGTCCACATTGTACACATTTAGCAGGGTCTAATTGCCAAACAGTTTTACTTTTTATTGTATTGCTTAGTAAAATACCACCAATGCTACCTATTGCAATTCCAAATGATAGTCTTAGTGTGCTATTTACAAAATCGCGTCTATTTATTTTTCGTTTTTCTGACTTGTTCATTGTGCATTGTTATTTTTCTTATATTCAAGCCCCTCTGTTAATGTGCAGGCTGATAATTCTCTACAATTTTTACAAATAAAATCAAAATCACATGTTTCATTTTTTATGCTTTGATTTCTAAATATTAGTATACCACTTACAATTCCTATTACCAAAAGTAAAATATTTCTAAATAAGCTTTGTATAAAATCTCGTCTATTTAGCATTTTTAAAATTTTTATTTATTTAAAGGTCTTCGACCTATTTAATGTGGCTTACGCATTTTTACAAACTACTGTTATATTGTTTATTATATGAAAACAAATGCCGAAAAATTTTTGTAAGACTACTAATATAAAACTTGGCTACACGTTTAATATCGGACATTATTTTATTTTTTGACAGGATTTACAGGATTGATTTTTATCCTGTTACGAAATACTTGATAA
>JAOZVK010000287.1 GCA_029938185.1 Bacteroidales bacterium
ATGATTTTTCAGTGCTAAAAACCCCCAATTATTAACACCCCAGTCGAAGACCTTAAATTATGTATTGTGTTACAATCCATTAATAACATCATCTAAATTTGCTGTATTATTAAGCGGCTTGCTATTAGCATTCAAATCAAAAGTAAATGATTCTGAGTCAGTTGATGGTTCAAGTATCATTTTTTTGAACTTTTGCGAACTATATGTTGCAATATTGTTATCAGGAAGAATTGCGATTAAAACATTTTTTTTGTTAGGATTGTACGAAAATTTATCAAAATTTCTTGCATCATATTTTTTAACAACACTTCCACCTTCGGTAACATGATATACACTAATCATATTTAGAGGTATATTATCACCCTGTTCTTTTACTAAATTAAATTTTGCTTTTACCCATACTCTTTTAGGGTCTTTGTATATTGCGTCCCAGTTATGCCAACCTAATGAAGTTATAGGCACTGTGTTTTCAAAACGAGCCATATTTTCAATTCTTTTTTTCTCAGCTCTCAATCTTCCTAGAATACCAATTTGTTCGTTGTATTTTTTAAGAGCGAGTTTGTAGTTTCGTCCAGCCAAAATAGGGCTTAATAAAATAGAATCGTTACCTTCAACACTATACAATTTAAGTTTGTATACATTATTTGCTTCTGTTTTTTCTAATTTCTTTTTTATCCAATATTCTTTCAATATTTCATCAGCCACCTTGCTCTTTTGTATTTTTGCATATTTCCACATCAATCCTTTATAGTCTTTTAGTTCTTCAATATTATCATATTTAAATCTTATATCCAACACAAAGTCGTTATCTTTATAATAAGAATAAGGTTTTTCAAGGCTGTTTAATTTTTCTATTTGAGCATTAAGCTTGTCTAATTGTTTGGTTCGTTGTACTATAGTTCCATTTTCTTTAGGTGTTTTTAAAGTATTATTTGGGTCATCGTTTGGTGCATGTGTCCAACCTTTATTTTCGTCTAAAAGATATAAATCATATTTTTCAGGAATTTTTTTTGTATAACTAATAGATAGTTGTTTCCCTTTTTTAATATATACTTTTTTGCCTTTATAATTGGCACTAATATTAAACATACCTGCTGTTTGAAAATCGTATATTTCCCCATCTTTTTCATACTGCATTGTAATTCCACTGGCAATTATATCTCCAGGAGTCTTTACTTTTTGGTATTTTATTTTTACTTCACCATCTATTGAATTACCATTTTCATCAACAAACGCATTTGCCGGAATATCAATCTTTGTATCATTTGCATAAAATATTGATGTATCTTTGTTTGATTTTACACCATAAGTATGCACTGGAATTTTTACATTTTTTAAAGGTTTTTCAATAGGTTCAAATTTTATCGAAGTATTTAATTCATCCGATTTATCAATTGTAGTACACGTATAAAATGTAAAAAGTACTAATGTTGCAAGAAAAAAATTTAGCTTTATTTTCATGTTATAAAATTTTAATTTAATTTATTTTTTAATAACTTAATTTAAGGTATATACCCTTTTTAGTGATAAGAACGAAATATTATCTTTAAAGTTACAAAATGTCTCATATAATTATAAAATAAAGTTTTCGACTTTTTTAATATTGTTTACACATAATATGTAACAAACTGTATTTCAAAAACAAAATTTATAAAATAGTTATATTTTATTTACATTTATATATAAAAAATTGTAATAAATTTCGATATATGCAACATTAGTAAGTTCAAAGAGTCATATCTTTTTCAAATTAAAAGTTAAATTTACAAATTATATTTTACTTTGGTAAACATTTTGTATCATTTAAAAAATATAAAATTAAGCAATGTTAAAAGCTCAAAAAACCCAATAATTATAATATGAGTAATTCAATATTAGATGATTTCACAATCACAAAAAGAATATTTTTTCCAAGATATAAAAAATTTCCAAATCCATTTTGGATACAAACTAATGATGTTCAGCTATCATGCTTTTATAAAAAAAATGAATTTAATAGCAAAACAATCATAATATTTCATCATGGAAATGAAGTTGTAAGCGACTATTTTGATGTATTTGTTCCCGAATTAACAAAAAGGAATTATAATGTTTTTATATCTGAATATAGAAATTTCTCAATGTCAAATGGTACGCCTAGTCTGATTAATCATATCGAAGATATAAAAACAATTATAAAAGCACTAAATGTTCCATTTAAAGATGTTATAGTTTATGGTAAAGCAATAGGTTCGTTGTATGCAATTCACGCAGTTACGCTTTTTCCAGATATTAGTACACTAATAATTGATAGTGGAATAGGCGATGCCTATAAAAGATTGGAAAGACGTGTTAGCCACGAGGATATTGATGTTACAGAAAATGAAATGAAAAGTGAGGTTCTAAAATATTTTGATACAAAAACAAAGCTAAATAATTATAAAGGTAAAACATTGATTGTACGTAGAAACAGTAATTTAAAACAAACCGATGCTAATGAAATTTATGAATGGGCAAATATGCCTAAAAAGCTAAAAGTTTTTAAGATTGATATTCATGAAGATATATTTTCAACAAGTATAGATGAGTATTTCAATACTATTGAGGAGTTTATAAATCAATAACTAAGTAATTGACAATTTTGCATATGCTTTGCTTTTTTTGCGTATTTTTTCCTTTAGCGGCTTTTGTGTAAAATCTGTATTGTATTGATTATTAGAGGACTTTATTTTTTATAAACAAACCCTGTAAGGTCTTCGACCTATTTAATGTTGCTTACGCAAGATATATAATAAACGGTATTTCAAAAAGTAAGCTCTATACTAAATAGGTAAAAACTTTTGTATGGGTGCTTACATCTTATTTATATGGCTTATATTTTGCATTAATTTTAATATGAATAATTTTTGCAATCCTATCTTTATTCTAAAATAATATACACATATTTAAGTTGAAAAATATATCTTTGTGATTTCAATGTTAAACTAAATCCATTATACAAAATGAAAAATTATAAATTTCTTTACATCTTTCTTGTTGTAATATTTGTTAGCATTACATCATGTAATAATCAGCAAGAAAAAAAAATAAAAGAAAAAATGAATGTTGAACAAAAAGATACATTAAGCGAAATGCAGAAAAAAGTAAACGAGTTTGCTAAGTTTGAATTGAATTATGATATGAGCAAACTAACAGATAAACAAAAGCAAATGCTTCCTCTATTTTTTGAAGCTGCAAAAATCATGGATGATATTTTTTGGACTCAAGCGTATGGTAATAAACAAGAATTGCTTGCAAGTATAGACGATGAGGCTACAAAAAAATTTGTACAGATAAACTACGGACCTTGGGAAAGACTAAACGGAAATAAATCTTTTATTGATAAATTTGGTAAAAAACCAGCTGGTGCAAATTTTTATCCGCAAGATATGACCGAAAAAGAATATAAAGAGCTAAAAGACAAAACAAAATCAAGTCTGTATACTTTAATAAAAAGAAAAGAGGATGGTAGTCTTGAAGTTGTTCCGTATCATATTGCATACAAAGAAAAAATTGAAAAAGTATCGCAATTACTAAAAAAAGCTTCAGAACTTGCAGAAAATCCAGGTTTAAAAAAATATTTAGAATTACGCTCAAAAGCATTATTAAACGATGATTATTTTGCAAGTGATATGGCTTGGATGGATATGAAAACTAATACATTAGATTTTGTTGTAGGTCCAATTGAAAATTATGAAGATGCATTATATGGCTCAAAAGCTGCTCACGAAGCATATATTCTTATAAAAGATCAGGTGTGGAGCAAAAAACTTGAAAAATATGCTGCAATGCTACCCGAAATGCAAAAAAGTTTACCTGTAGACCCAAAATATAAAAAAGAAACTCCAGGTAGTAATTCAGACCTAGGTGCATATGATGTTTTATTTTATGCAGGTGATTGTAATGCAGGAAGCAAAACTATTGCTATAAATCTTCCAAACGACGAAAAAGTACAATTAAAAAAAGGAAGTAGAAGACTTCAACTAAAAAATGCTATGAGAGCAAAATTTGATAAAATTCTACTACCTATTAGCAAAGTATTAATTGCTGACGACCAACAAAAACATATTACATACGATGCTTTTTTTTCAAATACTATGTTTCATGAAGTTGCTCATGGATTAGGTATAAAAAATACAATTGACGGCAAATCTACTGCAAGAGAAGCTTTAAAAGAAGTATACTCGGCAATAGAAGAAGGAAAAGCTGACATCTTAGGTTTATATTTAGTAACAAAACTTCACGAAAAAGGTGAACTCGGCAATGCTGATTTAATGGATAACTACGTTACTTTTATGGCAGGTATTTTCCGTTCTGTACGATTTGGCGTTTCAAGTTCTCATGGAAAAGCGAATATGATTCGTTTCTATTATTTTCAGGAAAAAGACGCATTCACCAAAGACCCAAAAACTGGAAAATATAGTATAAATTTCGAGAAAATGAAAGAAGCTATGAATGCTTTATCTGCTGATATTTTGAAACTTCAGGGAGACGGTGATTATGAAGGAGCAAAAAAACTAATAGCTGAAAAAGGAATAATTAAAGAAGAACTTCAAAAAGATTTAGATTTGATTTCGGAAAAAGGTATTCCTAAGGATATTATTTTTATTCAAGGTAAAGAAGTTATTGGTCTTTAAATAATTAAAAACTAAACTGTGCAATCAAAAAGTCCGTAAGGACGACCTATTGTTAGCCCCGTATGAAGCAAAGCGAAATGCGGGGAATGCAAGTATAATAATACAAGCAACATTAAATGATATATAAATGGTAAAGAAGTTATTGGTCTTTAAATAGTTAAAAACTAAACTGTGCAATCAAAAAGTCCGTAAGGACGACCTATTGTTAGCCCCGTATGAAGCAAAGCGAAATGCGGGGAATGCAAGTATAAACAAGCAACATTAAATGATATATAATATGAAAGAACAAGTATACATTTGCAATTGCAAAAATGATGGTAAATTAGAAAAAGAAAAAATAAATAATTTAACAAAAGTTTTATCTACTTGTGATGTTGATATTACGCAGATAGAAGATATATGTGCAAGCGTTATCGAAAATCCTAAAAGCTTACAAAATTTGTTTCAGAACAAAAAAACTACACTTTTTGCTTGCGAACCACGAGCAATGGAATGGCTATTGAAATATATTGATATAAATAAGTCTGATATTGATTATCATAATATTAACTCTTTTAAATTAGAATCGGTAAACACAATGTTTGAAACTGGTGTGAGTAGCCAAAATACAACTATAAATTATGTAGATAAAACCAAACCTTGGTATCCTATTATTGATTTTGAAAGATGTACGCATTGTCTGAAATGTTTGAATTTTTGTCTTTTTGGTGTTTATACAATAGATAAGAATAAAAAAATTGCTGTAGAAAACCCTATGAATTGCAAAGATATGTGTCCTGCATGTTCAAGAGTTTGTCCAGAACAAGCAATAATTTTTCCTAAACATTCTGATAGTAGTTTGAGTGGAAAAATAATTGAGAACATAGATGAGGATAGCAATTTGATAGAAGAAATGCAAAATGATGATATTTATAATGTTTTAGAAAAAAGAAGAAAAAAACTAAACACTAAATTATTAAAAAAAAACCAAGTAAAAATAGCAAAAGAAGAGCGTAACAGTTGTAGTTGCAAAAATATAGATGATTGTTGTTAAGGAAATTACGAATTACATATTTTTAGGCTACCCACGTAAAGTTGGACAGTATTATTTGTCAGATATTTCGTAACAAGATAAAAATCAATCCTGTTAATCCTGTTAATTCTGTCAAAAAATAAAATAATGTCCAGTACTAAATGTGTAGCCTATTTTTATAAAAGTAAAATTTTTTAGGCGAAAGCAACATAAAAAAAGACTCGAAGAGTCAATTCTTAATTTAATATAAGGTAATTTATGCTTTTAAGATTTACAAAAAGAATGCTAAGTGAGGTAGATTTTAAACTTTTAATAAAATTTGCTTACAACCTTGGTTGGAAAGGATTAGGTGCAGTATCTGCCTACAAAAAAAGATTAAAAAAGGGCGAACTATTCCCAGCATTTATAATGATTTCGATAACCGATAATTGTAATTTTAATTGTCAGGGTTGCTGGATAACAGTCGATAATAGTATACCTGGAATGAAACCAGATATACTAAACAATATAATTGAAAGTTCGAAAAAGAAAGGCTCATATTTTTTTGGTATTTTAGGGGGTGAACCTTTCATGTATCCCGAATTATTAAGTGTAATAGAATCACACCCTGATTGTTATTTTCAAATTTTCACAAACGGAAGTCTAATTACAGATGATAAAGCAAAAAAAATTAGAAAACTATCAAATGTTTCACCGTTAATTAGCGTCGAAGGACTCCAAGAGGTTAGTGATATTAGAAGAGGAGCCTCAAATGTGTATAACAGAACTTTAACAGGAATCGAGGCTTGTACAAAAAACAAATTGATTACAGGAGTAGCTGCAAGTATATGTAAGTCGAACTATAAAGAACTTGTAAATGAGCAATTTGTTAATAGTTGTATTAAAAAAGGGATTCATTATTTATGGTACTATATTTATCGTCCGGTTGGTTCGCGCCCCACTCCAGAATTGACTTTGTCGGAAGAAGAAATTCTTGGTTTAAGACAATTTATGGTAAATATTCGTCCCAAAGCTCCAATAATGATAATTGATACATACTGGGATCACAAAGGAAATGCTTTATGTCCGGGTGCAATGGGAATAAGTCATCATATCAATCCATCGGGAGATATTGAGTTTTGTCCTCCTGTTCAGTTTGCAAGTGAGAATGTTGGCGATGGAAAAAGTCTTGATAGAATTATAGAAAATTCTAATTTTTTAAAACAATTAAGAATTGAAATTCCTAAAATAACGCGTGGCTGTATTCTTCTTGATAATCCTGAAAAATTAAAGGAATTGGTAGAAAAATTAGAGGCTTACGATTCAACTATAAGAAAAACAGCTTTGCTCGAATTACAAAATATGAATAAATGTCCAGGGCATAATTTGCCATCAAAAGAGATACCCGAAAAAAGCCTCTTATATAAATTTGCTAAAAAAAATTGGTTTTTTGGATTTGGTGCTTATGGGTAGTGAAACATATGGCAACCAGTTTTAAGTTAAGGTCTTCGACCTATTTAATGTTGCTTACGCAAGATATATAATAAACGGTATTTCAAAAAGTAAGCTCTATACTAAATAGGTAAAAACTTTTGTATAGGTGATTAATAATATTGTTATAATTTATTAATTTTTATAAGCCCAGCCCAAACATATTACTTAGACAGAATTTGGCTACCAGTTTTAAGTTAGACGCTTTTTAACCGCAAAGTTACACAAAGTTTGAC
>JAOZVK010000288.1 GCA_029938185.1 Bacteroidales bacterium
AGGAACTAATAAAAAACTTAAATAAGCTATTTTTGCACGTATTTTTATAAGACCACACTGAGAGCATGGAATGCTCCTACAAATATGTCATTACAAAGTTTTAATAAACAATTTACTAATTTTAATTTTTTTGAAAATATTAAAACCAAACAGGTTCAAACATTCCGTGTTTATACCATATAAATAAAAATATATACTTTATATATAACATAAATACAGGTGTTTAGCAAAACATGTTCCAATACTATAATAGAATATTGGAACCATAAACAAACATAAACGTTGTGTGCAATGGACGTTGACAAAATAAGAATAAATCTAATTATCGGAAAAAACAACTCTGAAAAGACGAGTTTATTAGATGTTTTAAGCTGTAATTTTACAATCAAGCCTCACAAGAATATTAATGATAAAGAATTACTAAACCGAACAAAAAGTCAGATTTCAATAAAATATTAAAAGTCTTAGTTGATACACAACAAGAAAAACATTATCAAATTCAAGTAAAATTATTTCAACAATGGTTATTAAAACACTAAAAATATCAGAAAACCCCCTTGCTGATTTTGGAAATATTGTAGAGGGGAATAGGTTTGTAGGCAGGGAAAAAGAAATTACAGAAATCCATAATCGTGTAACAGGAACAGCATTTGGCAATATTGCTATTATGGGATTACCAAGATGCGGAAAATCAAGTTTAGTCTGGAATGCTTTAATGGAATCAAGAGATGAATTAATTAAAACAAAAATTGTTGTAATAAGAATTAATGTAGGGGGGATAAGTTCTTCACAAGAATTTTTTGACACACTAATTGATGAAAGTTTTTTTGAAATTGGAAATTTAATTGATGAACAAATATCGCATAAAATTGAAAAAATACTTAATTTATTACAGTCTGAAAAATTAAAAATACACGAACAAAAAAGATATTTGCATCGTTTTTATAAATTACTAAAAAAAACTGAATTTAGAATTATTTATATTTTTGATGAATTTGATTATGTTACCAAATTCTTTAAACTTGAAGATTTTCAATTATTAAGAGAACTTTCAATAAGCCCAGAAACAAAGATTGCACTTGTAACAATTTCGAGGCATTCAATCCAAGAAATTGAACTTGAAAACGGAACAATCTCTACTCTTGCTGGTGTTTTTCATAACTTGAACCTATCAATGTTTTCCGATGATGATTTAAAAAAATACTGGCAAAGATTTGAATCGTTCGGTATTGAAACAGATGAAGAATACCGTAATAAAATAGAGGAATTTGCAGGCTCACATCCACATCTGTTAGATTTACTGAATTATAAAATAATCAACAGAATATTAGAAGGTAAAAATGAATTAATAAATATTTTTATTTCTGTAACATCATCATTAAAATTAGACCTTTACAATCATTATGATAAAATAATTAAACTAATAGAAGATGAAAAATTATTGAATAAATTATTCCAAGTAATTTACGGTCCAGTTTATAATCTAAAACAGAGTGATATTGAACGGTTATTAAAATTTGGATTAATAAAAAAACAAAAAGAGTCTAATGAATACCATAGTTTTGCAAATTATTTTTCTGGTTATTTAGAATTGCGACAAAAAGATTTTGATTTTTGGCCACTTTGGAACGAAACAGAAAATCAATTGAGGAAACTTATAAAACATTATTTAATTATAAAATATAGCCAACAATGGAAAGATAGTTTTGTTAAGAAAAATCCAAAAAAAGAAAAGGAAATTAAAAAATATGAATATACAAAACTTAAAAATATAAAAAACTACGGGACAAGAGCATCAGATGATTTAATTGATTATACAAATTATTTAGAATTATTTGATTGCTTTATTACAACAGATTGGCCTTGGTTTAAAAAAATATTTCAAGAACAAATTAAAGATTGGAGAAAACGATTTTTTATTTTAGGAAAAGTAAGAAATCCATTGGCACACAATAATTCAAACTTTATAAACGAAGATGATTATAATCAAGCTATTGGAATTTGTAATTTAATTCAACAAAGAATAAGAGAATCGGAAAAAATATAATGAATATATCATTAGGCTGAATGTCATTGTTTTGCAAGCTACACAATACAAAAAACACAACGTAAGTAGGCTATAAAATATTAATATTAATAAACTTTTGTTTGACTATCTAATTATTGTATTTTCTTACCCTAACGGTATTACCTACACCAATGTATTCTAATTCGTCAAACAAAAACTTAGTAATAAATATACCTCTTCCGCTAAGTTCTAATAGCTTGTCCGAATCGGTTGGGTCTGGTACTATATTCCAGTTAAAACCATTGCCTTCGTCTATTATTGTCCATTCAAAGAAGTTCGAGTCTTTAACAAACTTTATTTCTACTTTGCGTTTGGCGTATTTTGACTGCGACATTCGGTCAGTGTATAGCTTCATAAGCGAGTTATTATTCAAAGCTTCTTGTTTTTCTGTATACGAAATATTCATATTACCATGCTCCATAGCATTAGTAATAAGTTCTATTAAGCCTAATTCAATACTAACAATCTCGCTTTCGGCAATGTATGATTTAATATCTTTTAAGATACTATCAATAATTTGTGGAATCTGATTTATATTATTTTCAAATAACATTGTAAAACTTAGTTTTATAACTTTTCCTATTTTTTTTTGTTGAAATTTTCTATTTTCTATTATCGAATTATATTTTCGGATAACTTTGAGTATATCTGAATTTCTTATTGGTTTTTTTAAATAGTTTTTTGCTCCCAGTTCTAATGCTTTTATTGCGTACTCCTCTGTTCCAAAAGCAGTTATTATTACAAAAATAGCTTCTGTTTTTTTTTTTTGAATATTTGCTAACATTTGTAAACCGTCCATTTTAGGCATTAAAATATCACTTAAAACTAAATCTGGTTTAAACTCTTCAAACTTTTTTAGTCCTTCAATTCCATCATAGGCAAACTGGCTTTCAATACCTTCTTTTTCTAAAACTACACTTAGATATTTTGACGAATAAATATCATCTTCTACAACTAACACTTTCATATTTTACTTAACTTATTTTGGCTCTTTGAACCCTACTATTGATAATCTTGTTATACGTTTATATTGGACATTATTTTATTTTTTGACAGGATTTACAGGATTGATTTTTATCCTGTTACAAAATACCTGATAAACAAGTCTGTCCAACTTCTAACGGGTAGCCTTATTTTATTTTTTTGACAAAATTTACAATATTGATTTTTATTCTACTACGAAACAATTGATAAACAACATCATTCAACTTTATGTGGGTAGCCAATCATCTGGCAATTAAAAAAAATCGAAGAGTTCTTATTTGTTAAATATTATTTTATGTTTTGCAATATTATTTTTATAATCTGATATTTCTAATACTAATCGGTGTTTTCCTTTTTTTAGTTTTAATTTTTTAATATCACAAAATATTAAACTCTTCTTTGCATCATATTCAAACAAAACCCATTTATTATCAATATAACCATTAATGGATTTAATACCAGAAAATTCATCTTTAATAATATATTTTATATACCGATTATTTTTTTTTTCACTAACAGGTTTTATACTTGGGGCTATTGTATCAACAGCAATAAAGTATGAACCAAAGTATCTGGTTTTAGCTGTTACAAACCCTTTTATCCATTTTCCTCCAATAGACCTATATCTTCCTCTAGCTCTTCTTCTTGCAATTAATGCTTTGTTTCTCAAATGTTCGGGTAACTTGTTTGTTTTAATAGAAATTGTCATTTCATAATGCAGCGGTGTGTAACTACTGTGTATACGGTGGACATTTGAATATGTTTCTTTGTATCCTTTAATTTCATTGTATTTTAAATAAATATTTTTGTATAATGAATTTTTATAAATTGTTATTCTTATATTTTCATACATTATATAATTATTTTTTTTATAATGAAAAAAAAAGCCTTTCTTCTTTTTTACTTTTTTTATAATTTTTTGTTTTTTATTTTTTACAAAAAAAGTTACTTTTTTTTGGTTTCCTTTTACATCTTTTAGTATTAGTTCTATTTTATGTTTTTTGTTGTCCAAAAACTTAACTATTCCTTTGTTAATAACATCTTTATATATGCTTAAACGGTTGTTTGGTTCTAAAAAACATTTTTGAATTCGTTTTCGGCTTTTTACTCTTTCTTCATAATCAATAAAACTATTTATATACCTTGATTCATAGAAAGAAAATTTATTTAGTTGATGAAAATAGATACGTTTTTTATCAACTTTTAATTCAATAGAAAAAACTCCAAATTTATATCTTGACGAATTTATATAATCGTTTGCTTCAACTCCAAAGCCAATTTGTCCATTAATATTTATTGTTTTGTTTGAAATATTACTATATATAATTTTCTTATTTTTATTTTCTACATAACTCGAATCATTCATTGGGTATACAACAACTGAATGTACTTTGGGCTTAACATTGTCTTTAATATCTAAATTAAAGTGTAATACATTCAAAGGTATATCGTTCTCGGTTTCTCTAATTTCGTAGTGCAAGTGTGGTCCTCCAGAACTACCTGTATTGCCTGATTTTGCAATTAGCTCTCCTTTTTTTACTTTTAGCAATTCGGGCATTGGATAAAGTGTTACCTTAAATTTTTGTTTTTCATATTGTTTTTGTCTTACATATTTGTCTATTTTAGGACTAAACTCATTCAGATGTCCATAAACTGTTGTATAACCATTAGGGTGTGCAATGTATAAAGCTTTTCCGTATCCTGTTGGCGATACTTTTATTCTTGATACGTAACCATTTGCCGTTGCATAAATATTTTTACCAATTGCTCCTTGTGTTCTAATATCAATACCTGAATGAAAATGATTTGAACGTAGTTCGGCAAAATTTCCAGATAAATTTAAAGGAATATCCAATGGAGAACGAAAATAATATTTAGGGAATTGTTTTTGACAAAATATTGTATTCGAAAAAATTGTTAATATAACAATAGTAAGAAAAATACACTTTACTCTGTATTTATAAAACATTAATAATTGATAGCTAAACATAAACTTTATGTAAATAAATAAACTAAGGACTTCTTCCTATTTGATTTTGCTTACACACATTATAAGTAATTAACAATGAACAATGGATAATTAACAATTTTGCTTACGCTTGATAAACAGCATAATAAAAAAAACAAAAGTGTTGTTTTTATATATCGACCTACTTATAGTGTCAGTATATTAGTCAAATTTTATATATTTTGGTTATATGACAACTTTACAGACAGACTTTAATCGGCTGTATTTTAGCTGATAAACGTAAATAGTTGCTGTTTTTATACATTTATTGAATCAAATAATGTCAAGCAAAGTTATAATATTATAATAGGATATTTATAATTTATTTAGTTTTTTTTGTATAATTAATAATTAATATATAATAGGAAGGTTTTATTATACAGATACACAGACGCGTAGTTGTATTATGAATAAAATTATATGTTTCTGGATTATTCAATATAAGCAAAATAAAAAGCTTGAAAAATTTTTTGATTCTTCAAGCTTTTGTTTTTTAGGGCTACCCGTCAGAAGTTGGACAGTCTTGTTTTTCAGGCATTTTGTAACAGGATAAAAATCAATCCTGTTAATCCTGTCAAAAAATAAAATAATGTCCAATACTATACGTGTAAGCTTTTTTAGTAACCGTATATTTCTTTAAGCTTTGCTCCAAGTTGTTCTCCCCTTAGATTAACTGCAACAACCTTACCTTCGGGGTCAAGCAAAAAACTTGCAGGAATAGATTGTACTCCATACTCTTTTGCAGCAGCAGAGTTCCAAAACTTTAAATCACTAACATGATGCCATTTACTTAATCTATCTTTTTTTATTCCTTCTACCCAAGCTTCTTTTTCCTTGTCTAATGAAACTTGATAAATGCTAAAACCTTTTCTACGATATTTTGAGTAGTTTAGTACCAAATTTGGATTTTCTACTCTACATGGTTTACACCAACTTGCCCAAAAATCCAATAATATATAGTTTCCTCTTAATGATGACAACGATAGAGTTTCGCCCTCGGGTGTACTCAATGATATTTCTGGAACATTACTACCAATTTTTATTCTTTTTTCATATTTTAATAAAAACTCATGAAATGCTTTTGCATCACTTGAATTTGGTAGTGTTTTCATTAAACCATTATCAACCATCTTAAAGTACTTCATGTCCTCATCAAGATTAAATATCGTACTATTTCTTGCAAACCCCTGAGATAATGCAACTAATGAAGCTAATGAAGTTTTATTTTTTTCAACAAAATCAATAGAATAAGCTTTTTGTTCTTTCATTACTTTAATAAAAACTTTGTCTATTTCTGCTTTAACCGAGTCTTTTTTATCAGTATCAAACGCTTTTTGATATATTCTTCCTAAAGAATCAATAATTGATTTATTTTTTCTAAATACCATATCAACTTCTTTAATTAGTTTTGAATCTTCGGAACCTTCTATAGTATATGTATCAAGTAATTTATCATAAAATCCTGTGATTTTTATTTTGTCAGTAGAGCCAATAATTAGAGTTATATAATCAATAGCAGCAGTTCTTAATACATAAAACTCTGGACCTTTTGATTCGCCTTTTAGTACAAACTCGCCTTTGTTGTTTATAAAAATTGAATCAATCAAACTTAACGAGTTCTTTGTCATTTTATTCAAAGTAATTAACTTTCCTGCTGAGTTTTCTAACTTCCCACTTACTGTAAAACCTTTGTGTTGTTCTACTTCCTGTTCACATCCATACAATATAAGTGAAATCAAGAAAATCATAATTGTTATTTTTCTCATATTAATCTAATTTTTAATTTAATAAGCACCAAGTGCTATAAAATTCAGTTATTTATAAAAAATTTTGTTAAAAAAATAAAGATGTACAATATAAATTGTATACAAATTTGTGCCAATTGATTAAAATATGAAAAAATTACATATTAATTTATAGAAATAAAAATTATATTACCTGTATACATATAGTAATATTTTGCTTTTTAAATTTTGTAAAAAAAAATACATAATAGTCTGTATTTCTATTAGTAAGCAAGGTATAAAATATGCAAAAATATTTATTTGAATGCTTAAATTTTAAATAATATGTGATTGATTGGTATATTGCTTAAACATATATAAATATTAACATATTGACATATTGACATGTTGAATGGTCTATGATGGCATAAAATAAAGTATAATAAATGCACGAATTTTCTTTAGTATTATTTAGACAAGATTTACAGGATTTTAGGCTACACGTGGGCTTATAAAAATACAAGCAAAAATAACTTATTTAAGTTTATTATTAGTTCCTAAAATGTTTTTTTATTTCGTTAGTAAGTT
>JAOZVK010000289.1 GCA_029938185.1 Bacteroidales bacterium
TTAATCCTGTAAATCCTGTCAAAAAATAAAATAATGTCCAATACTATACGTGTAGTCGTTTTTCGGCATTTGTTTTTTCACAATCAGCTATATGACTGTAGATTGAAAACGTGCAAGCCACATTAAATAGGTCGAAGACCTTAATTACAAATTTATAAATTTATGAATAAATATTTGATATACATTATTATTATTTTAATTACAGCTTCCTTTTTATTTTCATGTGCACAAATTGGAACTCTTACAGGTGGACTAAAAGACACTCTTCCTCCAATTGCATATAAGTATAAACCAAAAAACTACACTACTAATTTTATTGAAAAAAAAGTAATTATAAGTTTTGATGAATTTTTTGACTTGAAAGAAATTGATAACAAATTTTTTTCATCACCGCCACTTGAAGAAAAGCCTATATTTAAAATAAGAAAAAGAAAGCTTATTATTAAATTTAAAGAAGAATTGAAAGACTCAATAACTTATACTTTAAATTTTGGTAATGCAATTCAAGATTTTCATGAAGGCAATCCGATAAATAATTTTGAATATGTGCTTTCGACTTCAAATGTAATTGATAGTTTTAAAATTTCTGGAAAAGTTTTAGATGCTTTCGATTTGAGTAACAACGACAGGACTTTTGTTAATATTTATTTAGAAAAAAAAGATTCGATACCCTATTTAGAAGCACCTTCATACTTGACTGTTACTGATTCTTTAGGAAATTTTGATATAAAAAATATTAAAAACAAAAACTATAAACTTGTTTCTTTTACTGATTTAAATAGGAATTTAAAATATGACTTTGGCGAAAAAATTGGTTTTTATAATGATAGTTTAACACCAACAATTGAAACAACAACTATAACAGATACCGTAAAAACAGGCACAATATTACATGATATTGTTGATAGAAATTTTAACTTAAAAATTACTAAAGACACAGTTGTAACATATCAGTCGCATAAATACTTTCCAAAAAATGTACTTTTTTTTACTTTTACAGAAGATAATATACGACAGCAAATAATTGGTAATTCGAGAGAAGTTGCAGGTAAGTGTGTTTTTTCGTTTAGCCGTCCCACCAACGATAGTGTAAAAATTATTCCATTGAATTTTGAACCCAGAGCAGACTGGAATATTATCGAAAAATCTATTAATAAGGACACTATTACATATTGGATAAAAGATACTTTATTATACAAAAAAGATACTTTGAGTTTTGGAGTGTCGTATTATCAAAAAGACTCAACCGAGCAACTCGTTTTTGTAAATGATACAGTTTATATGAGATTTATTACAAAAAATGAAAAAGTAGATAGAAAAAGAAAAAAAAATAAAATTAAAAAAAAATATGTTCGTAATGTATTCCAAATAAATTCAAATTTAACTAGTGAAAACCACGATTTTAATAAAAATATTTTATTACTTTTTGATAGTCCGATTGTAAATATTGATAGTTCAAAAATTCATTTATTTGAAGTACACGACACTTTGGTAGATGATGATAGAGAACAAAAAATAAATTTTATTCGTAGAGAAAAAAATGATTTTATAAGACTGAAACTAAAACGACCTGCTGTAAATACTCCAAAACTTATATCAATGGACAAAATCAAAGAAAACTGGTATGATATTAAAAGTTTGGATTCAAACAAATTATTCGAATATAAAATAACAGATAGTGATATTATTAAAAATGATACAGTTAGTTTTATATTGGTGTATGACAATAAATATTATTTAGATGAAATTCAAAAGTTTTCTAAAAGACTTAGTTTAGGAGTTTTCCCACAAAATATTGCAAATATTATCAGAAAAAAAAGAAATCAAATAAAAATAGTTTTTGAAAAACCAATTATTAGAAATGCCGAAATAAAACTATTGGATATAAAAGCAGATGATAATTGGTATAATAGTGTTTTGAATAATAGTAAAGATACACTTATTTTGGATATTATTGATAAAAATATTTCTGATATTGATAGTTTTTATATCGAAGTGAAAAGCTTTGAAAGAAAAGATGAGGAAGACAAAGATATTTTTTTTGAAGAAAATTTGTTAGCTTTGTACTCTCCCGAAAAGCAAAAAATAGTTAAAGCAGAAAGGTTTTCGTCTGATTCAATTGAAATAAGCTTTAATTTACCAATAGTTTCAGAACCTAAAATTAAATTTTTAAAGACAGATAGTGCTACAATTATAAAATTGAAAAGTGATGCAAAAACTATACTCTATAAAATAATTGGTGAAAAAGCAATTAAAAAAGATACTCTACAAATGGAGTTTACATATATTGAAATAGATACAATTGAAAAGAAAGATGTTTTTAAATTAAGCATAAAACCACGAAATACAACAAAAGCTAAGAAAACTGTAAAAATTAATTTTCCTAAAAAATTTGCATTATATCAAGACTCAACTTATATTCGAAAATATCATATAAAACACGACTGGAAAGAACTTACAAACTATAAAATAGTTTTTGATTCCTTAGCTTTTAATGATATATTTGGTTTTTATAATGATACTACTATTTCAAATATTAAAATTCGTGATTTGGAGTTTTATTCAAAAATAAAACTTAAACTTACAGATATTAAAGCTGATAGTATTATAACTGATACTAATAATAATACAAATCCATTTGTTAATTTAGATAAATCTTTTATTGGTTCGGGTAATTTGATTGTTCAATTAATGAATAAAAAAGAAGTAGTTCTTAAAGAAATATTTATTAATAAAGATAGTGATATTGAGATACCATATATACATCCTGGCGAATATATTCTAAAAATAGTTTTTGATAAGAATAATAATAAAAAATGGGACACTGGTAATTATTTAAAAAAAATACAAGCAGAGAGAGTTATGTTTTATCCAAAACTTATAAAGTTAAAAACAAACTGGGATAGTGAAATTGATTGGAATATTGGAAAACAATTAAACTCAATATCTGCATTTAGAAGACCAGTTAAAAAAGTAAAAAAATAGGCTTTTAAATAATATTGACTGTTTACTTGGGCTAATTATAAATTGTGAATTGCCTTAAATGAAAATAAAAAATACATACTAATTATTTATAAAAGGCTCGAAGAGCCACTTTAATTAAAACTATAAAAAAATGGATAAAGGATCAACAATAGTATTAGCAGCAGCTCTTATAATCATTATGTTAGGAATGGGACTTTCCCTTAAAACTGACGATTTTAAACGTATTCTGATTTACCCAAAAGCTATAATAACAGGTTTGGTAAACCAACTAATTCTCCTACCTATTATTGGTTATATTCTGGTGAGTATATTTCCTTTAGCTCCCGAAATAGCAATAGGAGTAATGATTCTTGCAGCTTGTCCTGGCGGACCAACTTCAAATTTGATTACTCATATAGCCAAAGGTGATACTGCATTATCGGTAAGTTTAACCGCTGTAAATAGTATCGTAACTATTTTTACAATACCTTTTGTTGTGAATTTTGCACTTACTAAATTTATGTCGGAAGGACAAGTAATCCAATTAGATATACCTAAAACTATACTCCAAATATTTGTTATTGTTATAATACCCATCGCAGTAGGTATGCTTATAAGACATTATAAAGAGGGCTTTGCTGGCAAAATGGCTAAACCTGTTCGCATTGCATCTGGTATTGTATTGGCTTTGGTTATTGTTGGTATAGTTATCAAAGAGAAAGAAAATATAATTCCTTATTTTCAGCAAGCCGGCTGGATTACTTTGGCTTTAAATGTTATATCAATGTCTATTGGTTTTTTATCGGCAAAATTATTGAAAATTACTAACAAGCAAGCTATCTCAATATCAATTGAATCGGGTATACAAAATGGTACAATGGCTATTTCGATAGCAACAGTACTACTAAGTCGTTCCGATTTTGCAATTGCTCCTGCAATTTATAGTTTAATAATGTTTTTCACAGGAGGTGTAATTATATTTTTTGCACTGAGAAGAAAAAGTATTAAAGTATGAATTATGGATTGTTGATTGTGGATTATGGATTATGGATTATGGATTATGGATTATGGATTGTGGATTGTGGATTGTGGATTGTGGATTATGGATTATGGATTATAGATTATGGATTACTAATTGGTTTGTGTTTTGAAATTCAGTTGTTTATAAAAAAATAAGATTTTACAAGATAGTAATAAGTAGGTCGATATATAAAAACAACACTTTTGTTTTTTTTATTATGCTGTTTATCAAGCGTAAGCAAAATTGTTAATTATCCATTGTTCATTGTTAATTACTTAATATGATATTTAGAAATTTTTTAATAAAAAAAGTTTTTTATTTTTTATTATATATTGTGTTTTTTAACTTAAATTACAACAGTATAGCCCAGTGTGATATAAAAAATAAAGCTTTCAAACTTGGCGAAAAACTTCAATACGAGATTTCATATAACTGGGGGCTTATATGGGTTAATGCAGGAAAAGTTACTTTTGAGGTAAAAGAAGCTATATATTCAGGGAAAAAAGTATATCATTTTAAAGGAACAGGGTTTTCATATAAAAAATATGATTGGATATATAAAGTTAGAGACTATTATGAATCTTATGCAAAAAAAAGTAATCTTAATCCTTTAAAATTTGTTAGAAATACTTCGGAGGGCAAATATAAAGTAAACAATGTATACCATTTTGATTATGCAAAAAATAGAATATATACTTCTTCTGAAAATTCAAAAAAAGCTCTTGTAAAAGATACTTTAAAACTAAAAAAATGTACATTTGATTTAATATCAGCCGTGTATTATGCACGCAATGTTGATTTATCAAAGTATAAAAAAAATGATAAAATACCTTTAACTTTTGTCATTGATAATAAAATATATACATTATATGGTAGATATTTAGGAAAAGAAGTTATAAAAACAAAAAAACAAACAAAATATAGATGTATAAAATTAAAATTACTTCTGGTTGAAGGAAC
This sequence comes from Bacteroidales bacterium, assembly GCA_029938185.1. Classification (GTDB taxonomy): domain Bacteria; phylum Bacteroidota; class Bacteroidia; order Bacteroidales; family JAOZVK01; genus JAOZVK01. Next base: position 4,946 of record JAOZVK010000289.1, read on the forward strand.
GATATTTAAAGGAGGAGAAGACTTAGTAGTGTGGGTTACAGATGATAAAAATAGGATACCTATTAAAATATCAGCAAAAATATTAGTTGGTTCAATAAAAGTATACCTAAGTTCAACTACTGGATTGCGATATAAACTAAACTCAAAAATATAATTTTCAAGATTTTTTAAATGACTATTTGGTTTTGGCTTTTAGTGTGGATATGTAAAATTTAGGTATGCTTAATTCAATTTAACATTCTTGCGTAAGCAAGACTAAAAGGCTCGAAGAGCAAAAAAAAAGGAAGACTAAAAAGTCTTCCTTAAAATAAAATATTATTTTTTTGATTATTCCTCTGGACTAATAGCCTCTACAGGACATACATCAACACACGCTCCACAATCAGTACATTCTTCAGGATCAATTGTATAAAAATCATCACCTTCTGATATAGCTTCAACTGGACATTCATCAATACATGCACCACAAGCTGTACATTCTTCTGGGTCTATAAAATAAGCCATAATTCTATTTTTTTATTTAAATAATTAATTTATGCAAAATTAATTATTTTTTTATTTAAAACAAGCTCTATTACATAAATTTTTACTCTACATGATGATTTTTTTAATATCACTGAACTTAGAATAAGTGATTGACAATAAACAATGGAGAATGAATAATTTTGCTTATGCTTGATAAATAATATAAATGATAAAAAACCTTATTCCCAGTTCAGTATAACTTTTCCACAATTAGCACTATCCATAATATCAAAGCCCTTCTGAAAATCATCAACATCGAAACGGTGAGTTATAATTGACGTAATATCTAATCCAGACAAAAGCATTTGTTCCATAAGATACCATGTTTCAAACATTTCTCTACCATAAATTCCTTTTAGTTGCAATCCTTTAAATATCACATTATTCCAGTCAATAGAAGTATTTTGCGGTAAAATTCCAAGTAATGATATTTTACCTGAATTATACATATGCGAAAGCATATCATTAAATGCATTTGGCGAGCCTGAACATTCCATACCAATATCAAATGCTATCATTTCAAGCTCTTTAATAACATCATCAAGCTTTTCATTAATAGGATTTATAACTCTATCGGCTCCCATTTTCTGTGCAAGTTTTTGTCTATATTCGTTAATTTCAGTAGCTACAACAAATCTTGCTCCAGCAAATCGGGCAATTGCTATACACATTGTGCCTATTAATCCGGCACCAGTAATCAAAACATCTTCTCCAATAAGCGGATATGACAGAGCTGTGTGTGTAGCATTTCCAAACGGATCCATTATGGCAAGCATTTCATCGCTTATTTTTGAGTCCATTATCAAAATATTTGATGCAGGAATTGCTGCATATTCAGCAAAAACCCCATCTCTATTTACTCCAATTCCAATTGTATTTTCACAAATATGTTTACGCCCTCTTCTACAATTTCTACATCTTCCACAAGCAATATGTCCCTCTCCTGTAACTCGTTCGCCAATTTTTAGGTCTGTCACACCAGAACCAAGTTCAACTATAGTTCCTACATACTCATGTCCAATTGTTATAGGTGTTTTAATGGTTTGCTTTGACCATTCGTCCCAACGATATATGTGCAAATCAGTACCACATATGGCAGTTTTCTTTATTTTTACTAATACTTCATTTATTCCTATTTTGGGTATTGGTATTTCTTCCAACCATATACCTCTTTCGGGTTTTAGTTTAACCAGAGCTTTCATTTGTCAATAAATTTAAAATTTTCGATTTATTTAATGTTGTTTTTGTATAAACACCTCTCAATCAACTGTTTGCAACTTTACAAATAAGTGATAAATTTTCATTTGCTTTTCATTTCTTAGATGTTTTGCAATACCAATTTTCAAATTTGTTGGTATCTCTTGATTATTTGAAATATTTGTAAAATCTATCATTTTATGCTCGTAATCAATCTTTGGTATATACTCTATATATTTTGTCCAATTAATTATAAAATTTTTGTCGCAATAAACAACAATATAATTTTCAGATAATCCTGTGGCATCATACCCAAATATTTTAATTAGATGTCTTTGAATTTTATCTTATCAAAATATTTCAAATTAAAAGCTTAATAAATTGCTATTGTTTCATTTTTGTCATCATTAATTTTTATATCAATTTTGCCTGTTTCGGACATTCCTGCTGGGAATTCTCGTTGTATTCTAAAATTTTTATTTCTTAAAACGTTAGCAACAAAATCGTTTCTACTGTCTTCGTATTCTAAATTTAGAGAAAGTCGTAATTCTTGTAATTGTTTTAAACTCAAAAGTATATAATCAAATAATGATTGTTGTTTTCCGTTTCCGTTTACTTTTCCTAGTGTATTAAGACATAAATTGCTTAAGTTTATAAATGTAATAATTTGACAGG
>JAOZVK010000290.1 GCA_029938185.1 Bacteroidales bacterium
TAAAAAAAATAAAAAATAAAAATATTACAATATCTACTTATTTGATTGAATATGACGAAACTAAATGGTAATAAAATACAAAATCATAAATTTTAAACAAATGAAAAAGAATATACTTTTTATAACTATCTTAATATTTATTTTGTTTACGCAAGTAAATATTTATGGTCAAGACTTTACTTTCGAAGAAAGGATAAAAATAAATAAGAAAGTATTAGATTTAATTGAAAAATATAAAAAATATGGAAATCTAAGCGAAAATGGTACCAATATTTCTGAAGCATATGTAAGCGAATTTAAAAAACTATTTGATAGTAAATATTCAAAAATATATAATGATATTGAACCTTTGCCACTAAACAAACTAGTAAAATTAAAAAATTATTTAGAAAATATAAAAACATGGTATCCAAATGGGATTGCAATTTCGATATCTGATATGGAAATTGACGAAAAGTTTGTAAAAATAAAAAAAAATAGGTACGCAGCAACTGTCAAAGTAGAAAAAACGGTTCTTGGTATTTATATGAATGAAAAACGACATATGAAAAAAACGAAGCTTTATTTTATTGTTCTTTTTGATAAATCGGAAACTGGAATATTTGAAAATTTTAGAATTAAGGCATTACAAGATGAAAAACTAAGCGAATATAAAATACGAAAGATAGCAAATAGAGCACGTATATTTTATTATTCATATGGTAGTTATGGTTTTTCAGCACCTGAAATTTATTCTGATATAAAAATTGACAATTCGTCGGGCTATAGTTTTGGTTTCGAAAGTGTTGCAAAAATAACTCAAGAAATTGATTTTAGTGTTGGTATTGGATTTAGTAAGCATAGTTCAAGATTTGAAACTAATGATTATTTCAATTCGTTTTCGGCTATTGACAGCGATGAAGAAGACTATGAAAGAAGAGTTAAAGCAAAAAATGTTTCAGAATCACACAGTTTAGTAACAATAAATTTTCCTATTAAATTTAAATATAAATATTATATTGGCTTTTTTGATTTATATTTTGAAGCTGGTACAAAACTATTTATTAATGCTTACAAAAATGTTACAGGTCAGGGTACATTTAGTTATAGTGGATATTACAGTCAATATAATATTGAATTATTAGATTTAGAAAAATATGGATTTCCAAGTAATAAAGAAATTTATAGAAACGAAAAGCTTGATTTTAAACCATTTGGATTTTCTTTAATATTAGGTTTCGGAACCATTGTAAATATTTCCCAAAATATAAAAATAGGAATAGGTATAAATGCTGATATTGGTCTCACAAACATTAACAAAAACAGTCCAACAAACTATCAATTATCAAAAGACGAAAATGATTACAATAGTTTGTTATATTCAGCATCTAGGGTTGCACCTTTGGCAATTGGTACAAAATTTAGTTTAATATTTAATTTTTAAAATAAGGTCTTTGACCTATTTATTAATATTTTAACAAAGCAAATAGAATGAAAACTTTAAAAAAATTTATTTTAGGAATATTTACATTATTAATTACACTTCCTGCGTTTGCACAGTGGCATAGTCAAATATTAGTAACCGAAAGTGGCAAAGCTGCAATGGTTTATATCACCAAAAGCAAATTAAAATTAAATGTATTTGAAATTGATGTCAGGGTTGAATGGGTAAACGAAAATCTTAAAAAAATTGATGATTACAGCTCAAAACTTGTTCTTGATAAAGACGATATTGAAATAAAACAAGCCAATGCTTATATTACCTGCGAATCGTTTGATTTAACAAACAGGATATATTTTAATAAAAGTAAAACATTTAAATTCAGAGTTAGCGAAAACTACGATGGAGGAATGCCCAAAGTCATTTTACCTTTCGAGTATGCGATGGGAGAAGATACCGAAACCACAAAATTTTTGTTAAAGCAACCCAATCTTTTAAAAATATCTTATACAATTTTTAAGAACCAAATAATAAGGCTTCCTAAATTAACAATAAACTACAATTCATTGACTGATAAGAATTTTAATAATTCAATTGATGCAAATGAGCAAGTTAAACTTAACTTTTCGATTTCAAATAATGGAAAAGGAAAAGCACAAAATGTGAAACTAAAAATAAAGGAAAATAATTTGATGAAGGGGCTTAATTTTGCTCCACAATATGATATTGGTGATATAAATGCAGGCGAAACTAAAAGAATTGCAATACCTGTAAAAGCAAGTAAAACTCTAAAAAGTAGCCATGCAAGATTCACTATTAATGTTTACGAAAACTACGGACTAAAAATACCTACAATTACAAAAGAAATAAATACCAATGCAATAGCCCCTCCTACCCTATCGTGGCTAACACCAACCGAAGATTTTACAAATTCGCAAATAAAAAGTTATCCTATAAGTTTGTGTGCAAATTCTAAATCGGAAATTACTAATGTTTGGGTTTATGCTAACGATATTCTACAATCAAATACAAGAGGTTTTAAATATAAAAATAAAAACTTATGTAACTATGCCATAGAACGTAACATTATACTTAAAGAAGGTAATAATACAATAAAAGTTATTGTTGAAAATGTTGGAGGTAGAACTGTTTCAAAAATCAAAACTATTAATTTTAGCGATATTATAGTAGTTGATTCCAACAGATATGCATTAGTTATTGGAAACGGTGATTATGAAAAAACATCTAAATTGAAAAATCCTGTAAATGATGCAATAGCTATGTCGATTGCGCTAAGGCAAGTTGGATTTACTGTTATGGAATATACAAATGTTTCGAGAGCCGAAATGATAAAAGCTGCAAGAGAATTTGGTATTTTGCTTGATAAAAATAAAGGTACAGGTTTGTTATATTATGCAGGACATGGATTGCAAGTAAACAGCGAAAATTACTTAATACCAACAAATGCAGATATTCAGAAAGAACAAGATGTTGAATTGGAGGCTGTTAGCTTAAAAAGATTTTTAGGCGAAATGGAAAATGCTGACAATAATATGAATATTGTAATTCTTGATGCATGTCGTGACAATCCTTATGCACAAAATTTTAGATCAACTGGAAACAATGGACTTGCACAAACCAAAGCACCCAATGGAACATATATTGCATATGCCACTGCTCCAGGTTCTGTTGCTATTGATGGTAATGGTGAAAATGGTCTTTATACCGAAGAGTTACTTAAAGCTATTAGAACTCCTGGACTCAAAATTGAAGATGTTTTCAAAAAAGTAAGAAATAATGTATACAAACGTTCCGAGAAAATACAAACTCCTTGGGATAATTCATCTATTTTTATTGATTTTTATTTTGTAAAATAAGGTCTTCGACCTTACTGTCAATTTTAAGAATATGAAAAACATACAATACCAATTTTTTTAATGAATTTTAAGGTGTAAACCAATTCGTAATTGCCGTTTACAACCTTAGCTTTCAAATGATTATTAAATTTTATAAACTATTGTCTTAATACACTACCTTACTTACCAATACAAAAATTATTAAAAATATTACCAAGTATTTCATCTGTAGATATATTACCTGTTATTTCTCCTAAATAATGCAAAACTTCTCGAATATCTTGAGCAATAAAATCACCAGATAATTGATTTTCTAAACCCTCAATTACACGTAGTATAGATTTATACGATTTCTCTAAGGCTTCATAATGACGAGTATTAGTTACAATAACATCTTTTTCGTTATAATCATTATAGCCACTTAGTCTAACTAAATTTGATATGAGTTTATCAATATTTTGTTCTTTTTTAGCTGATATATATACTGTTGTAAAATTATTTTTTTGCTCATTAGTATAATTATTTTTATAGGTATCAATTTTATTGATTGCTATAATTATTTTTTTGTTTTTATTTATAATATTTTGTATTCTTGGATATAATTTATTAATTAATGAATTGGGTTCAACAACAAGAATAACTATTTCGGCTATATTAATAATTTTTTGAGTACGCTCAATTCCAAGGTTTTCTATATAATCGTCAGTATTTCGTAGTCCAGCAGTATCAATAAATCTAAATAAAATACCATCTATAACTATAGTATCTTCAATAGTATCACGTGTTGTGCCCGGAATATTTGATACAATTGCCCTATCTTCCTTGACCAGTATGTTGAGTAAAGTAGATTTTCCAACATTAGGCTCACCGATTATTGCAACAGGAATACCTTGTTTTATGGTATTCCCAACTGTAAATGAGTCTATAAGTTTTTTGATATGATGCTCAATATTATTTATTAATTCTATCAATTGTTTTCTATCAGCAAATTCAACATCTTCTTCCGAAAAATCCAATTCCAATTCGATAAGAGTTGTAAAGTTTAGCAAACGATTTCGAAGAGCTGATAACTCATTAGAAAAACTACCTCTCATTTGATTTAGTGCAATTTTATGAGAAGACTCTGATGATGATGCAATTAAATCGGCAACAGCTTCGGCTTGAGATAAATCCATCTTTCCGTTTAAATATGCACGTTGAGTAAATTCACCAGGATTAGCAACTCTTGCACCATTTTCTACTAGAAGATTTAATATTTTTTGTTGAATATACAATGAGCCATGACATGAAATCTCAATAGAATTTTCTCCTGTATATGAATGGGGTGATTTAAAAACCGAAACTAATACTTCATCAATAAGTTTGGTTTCGTTTTTTATTTCACCATAATGAATTGAATTAGCTTTTTGTTGAATTAATTTTTTTTTCGATTTTGATACAAAAATTTTATCAGCAATATTTATAGCTTCATTTCCAGACAGCCTGATTATTGCAATTGCTCCACTTCCTGAAGCAGTTGCTATTGCACAAATTGTTGAGTTATCAATCATAAACTTATTATTCAACAGTTTATTATTTTTTATCAAATTCAGCTTTTCCTTTTTTTAGAAATTCTATAAAGTCCTCAACATTCAAGTTATATGCTCTTGGTTCAATCAATACATTCGAATTGTTATCTAAGAGAACATAATATGGTTGCGAATTTTTATTAAAATTTACTATTTGAATATCAGCATTTTGTTTACCTAATGTTTTTTTTATTTTACTATCAAATGAAGATTCAAACCATTCACTTTCAGGAATATCTATTTTTTTATCATCAACATAGAGAGCCAATACAATATAATCTTCTTTCAATATTTTTAAAACTCTTGGGTCAGACCAAACATTAGCTTCCATTTCGCGACAATTTACACAACCATGTCCTGTAAAGTCTACAAATATAGGTTTATTTTGTTCCTTTGAACAAGCAAGAGCCTGATGGTAATCAAAATAACCATGTATTCCATGAGGCAAATGTAGTTTGTCTGCATGTTTTGGTCTTTCACAAATATTAGATTCTGTCTCCCCTCTTATCATTTTCATTAAGTCAAAATCATGAGTCGATTGCGGTGGTAAGTATCCTGATAATGCTTTTAAAGGAGCACCTACCATTCCTGGAATTAAATATAAAACAAATGCAAATGTTATGATAACTAGCATCAGCCTTGGAACCTTTAGAAATTTAACTTCACTATCGTGCGAAAATTTTATTTTACCAAGTAAATATAGTCCCATCAATGTAAAAATTATAATCCAAAGAGCTAAATATATTTCTCTATCAAGTAAGCCCCAGTGATATGTCTGGTCTGCAACACTTAAAAATTTTAAACCTAATGCAAGCTCTATAAAGCCAAGAACTACTTTTACAGAATTAAGCCAACCACCAGATTGAGGTAATTTTTTTAGCATTTCAGGAAAAAAGGCAAAAAATGTAAAAGGTGCAGCTACTCCAATCGAAAAGCCTAACATACCAATTATTGGTTTTAATATTTGTCCTCCTTGAGTTGATTCAACTAAAATTCCTCCCACAATTGGTCCTGTACACGAAAATGAAACTAAAACAAGTGTAAATGCCATAAAAAACACACCAATTATTCCGCCTCTGTCTACTTGTTTGTCTGATTTTGCAACTAACCAGCTTGGCAATACAATTTCGAACATACCAAAAAATGATGCCGCAAAAACCATAAAAATTAAAAAGAAAAAAATATTTGGTATCCAGTGAGTACTTAAAAAATTAGCAAAATCACCTGATACTGAATTGTTTCCAAACACATTTGCTAGGGCTATTATTAAAGCAATTGGCACAGTATATATCAACACTATTGATATTCCATAAATAGCAGCATTCAGTTTGTTTTTTGTTTTATTTTCTCCACCATGCATAAAAAATGATACTGTCATAGGAATCATAGGAAATACACATGGAGTTAGCAATGCCATAAAACCAAAGCCAAAGGCTAAAAAGAAAAAATATATTAACGAACTATTACCATTAATATCATTATTTTTCCACTTATTGTTTTTTGCAATAATAGGAGTTGTTTTTGATCTTTTAGCTTGTGTTTTTGTTATTTTTGTAGTGTTAGTAATGGGTATAGAATCAATTTTGATAGAATCAATCTTAATTTGCTCTGTATTATTATCAATATCATTAGAACTTGCTTTCGCCCCAGTAATTTTAAACTCAAAATCTTTTGAAAACAAAACACATTTATCTTCAAAACACACCTGATAATCTAATTCTCCTTTAATAACAAAAATATCAGAACTTAAAGCTTTTATTTTCTGTTTTATTTGTGCTTTATCTGAAAAATATTGAATATCAATTTCAAAAATATCATCATACTCTGTATGAGGTTTTGTTACTTCAATAACTTTTCCAATTGTTTTGTAGTTAGTTGCTTTATTAAAACTTACAGTCATTTTAACTGGACCGCCTTCTGGAAAATATTGAGAATATAGATGCCATTTAGCATCAATCTTAGCGTCATATATTAACCAATATTCGGAATCGTTAATTTTTTCTATAGAAAAATCCCATTTTACAGGGTCTTCAATTTGTGATTTTAAAGCTAATAAATTTGCAAAAACTATTAAAACAATTAAAAGAATTTTTTTATTCATACTGCTATCAATTATAAAATTTAAGTACTAATACAAAAGTCTACACCTATTTGTATAAAGTTTATTTATTGAAATGCAACTAATTATATATCATGCGTTAGCATCATTAAACTGATCGAAGAGCATTTTTTATTTATGATAATTATTCAAAAACTGAACCATATACATAATATAGCATATTTGTCAGTATATTTAAAAATGACTGAAAAAATGTCCGAAAAGCTATCTTTACAAAACTTCAATTTAAGATATTTGACCTATTGATATGACTTAGGGTCTTCGACTTTAGAATATTAAATAGGTCGAAGACTGGGGTGTTAATAATTGGGGGTTTTTAGCCCTGAAAA
>JAOZVK010000023.1 GCA_029938185.1 Bacteroidales bacterium
AACTTTTAACTTGCGATTGTTTTGGAAAAAGAAAACTGTTTTTGTGAGTTCTGGGTTTAAACAAATTATTGGAGATACATTCAGTTATTATGATATTGCAAAAAATCATGAATACATTTATCATTCATATATTCTTGGTTTACTTGCAATTATTGGCGATGATTACATAATAAAATCAAACAAAGAAAGTGGCGAAAGACGATACGATATATTATTAATTCCACACGATAAATCAAAAACTGGTGTTGTAATTGAAATCAAACAAATTGAAAAACAGCGAGAGAACGAAGATATTGTAAAATTCAACAAACGAATTAATAAACAAATAGGATTAGCAAAAAATCAAATTGACAGAAATAAATATTACAAAGAACTTATTGACAATAAAATAGAACATGAAAAAATAATCAAAGTCCCAATTGTTTTTGCAGTAAAAGAACCTTATATATTGGAACTGCCAAAAGAAAAATAATAAAAAGTAAGCTCGTATTTAGAAATTCCAATAATTAGAGCTAATTTTTGTTTTTCTTGAGATTTGAAATTAGTAAAAAAACTTGAAATTATAATTATATTTTTATTACATTTTTTAAATTCATATTTTATTTTTTTGATTTAAAAGAGATTTATTTTTATCTTGAATTTTTTTATGGTATATTTTAACATCAAAGCTTTACTGCTTTAAACACTTAGACTCATCATTCTATCTTCAATATAAAAAACTAAATCAACAAATCTTGAATCTCTTTTAATTTCTTTATCTCTATCAAATGGCAAATCGACTCTAATATGCTCAGATATTTTACTTGGTGCATTAGACATTATATATATATCATCGCCCAAATAAACGGCTTCGGAAATATCATGAGTCACCAAAACAATTGTAGGGTGAACTTTTTCCCACACGCCTATTAGAAAATCCTGCATCTTTAATCTCGTATTAGTATCCAATGCTCCAAAAGGTTCGTCCATTAATATAACTTTGTTGTTTACCAATAAACTTCGTGCAATAGCTACTCTTTGCAATTGACCACCCGATAATGTTGGGTATTGTGCATATTTTTTGTGATGTCCATCAAGTCCAACTATTTGTATCATTTCCATAGCTTTGGCATTACGCTCCTTTTTTGAAACACCTCTATACTTTAGTCCTAAAGCTACATTGTCTAAAACTGATAGCCATGGAAACGAAGAGTATTGCTGAAAAACCATTCCTATTCTGTCAGCTTCTGTTCTATGTTTGCCATTTAGTAATATTTCGCCTGTTGTTGGAGTTTGCAAACCAGCTATATATCTCAGTATTGTAGATTTACCACAACCTGATGGTCCCAGTAAAACAACAAACTGCCCTTGATTAGGTTTGTCTTCAACAAGTAAATTAAAGTCCTTAATAATAAAAGTTTTTCCTCCATCGTATGTCTGCGACATATTTTTCAATTCTATAATATCCGATAGAGATGTATTTGGAAATGTAACCATATATATATTTGTTTAAGAAAATTACGAATTGGTTTACACCTAATATAAGTATTTTACAAAAAAAAATTGTGTGTAAATAACCTTATGAGTTAGATTTTTTCCATAATTTAAAAGCCTTTAAAACGAATATTAAATATTCATTTTCTAAATATTTTCCTGCTAAATTTAAAAAATTATTTTCAGAATAAATAATATGTTTTCTTAATTGCGTAAGCCACATTAAATAGGTAGAAGACCTTAATTATATTTTTTAGTTTTTTGATATTTAAATGGAAATAATTTTTTATCAAGCCAAACAAAAATTAAATCCTGAACAAAGCCTATAAATATAATTAACAAAAGAATTGCAAATACTTCATTCAGCCCACCTGTTCTTTTTGCTCTGAATATCATTGTTCCCAATCCTCCTTCTGTGGTATTAATAAGCTCTGCAACTATTATATATGTCCACGAAATAGCTGTTAATACTCTAATATCATCAATAATTCGTGATGCAACACTGGGCCAATAAACACTTTTTATTGATTGCCAACTTGATGCTCCAAGCGTATAAGCTGTTTGTTTATAAATACTTGCTACTTCATCTATCCTTTGAACAACAACTGGAACCAGAAATACAAAAATACCAAAAGCAAGAAATTGAACTTTCATATCCATATCCATTCCGAACCATGAAATAAATAATCCTGTTACTGCTGCAAGTGGAACAAATCTTATTGCATCAATATATCTGCTTAACAGACTTCTGAAAAAAGGAACTAATCCTATCAAAAAACCTAGCAAAAGTGAAATAGAAATAGCTTCAATATAACCTAACATATTAAGTTTTATTGATATAATGGCATTTTTCACAAGTGATTTTTCAAAATGCAATTCCTTGTATGACTTAATAACTTCTAGTGGTGGTGGCAAAATACCTTTATTTACAATAGAATTTCTAAGACTTATATCTATTCTTATACCAAATGCCTCATTATTTTTTTTAATTTCTTCAGGTGAGCCATTTATTGCTCTTATAGGAAGTTCAATTGCTGTGTCGCTAGTTGAATTTATCGTAAATTTCGCTTCGACTGCATTTCCTAAAGAATCTTTTAGACTTACCGTATATTCGCCATAATCTAAACCACTTAATTCTCCATCGCCTTCTACAGTTTCTTTAAATCCATCAGGACCTGTCCATTCAAAAACAAATGGTGCAACACCATTATTAGCATTAAATTGAGCAGTAGGGCTTTCAAATTGGTAGGTTGATATCCACCAAATTAATAAAAAAAATAAAAAACCCATAATTTCAATAATTAATACCGTTTTAGGTGGAAGTTTTCCATCTATTCTAAATAGTTTTTTCATCTGTAAATATATTTTGTAAGTATTGTTTTCGACCTATATAATGTTCTCTGTATATACTATATATGTTGTGAAACTGTGTTAAAAAAACAAATTTTTATGATATATCAATACAACTTTCTTAAATTCAGTCTACAGTTGGCAGTCTTCATAGTTGTAGACTAAAGACTATCAGACTTATTTAAAGTAATAAGGTATGTCTTAATTTATATTGTTAGTATTTGTTCAACATAAGATAACTTAATTTCTAAATTTCTCGAAATCTCTTCTTTACTTTTGCCTTGGAAAAGCAATTTATAAATTTCGGCTTTTAACATTGCTTGTTTTTCTCTTGCTTCTGCTTGTTTCTTTTCTTCTTCTGCTTGTTTCTTTTCTTTTTCGGCTTGTTTTTCTCTCGCTTCTGCTTGTTTTTCTCTTGCTTCTGCTTGTTTTAATATTTTTTTACTGTTTTCCATTTCTTGTATAATTCCTTTTTCTTTACCCGCTTTATATTCTAATACTAATACTTTTTTTCGTCCCGATTCTTTTTTTATTTTTTCTAATGTTGCAGGTGCTATATTATCAACGTTTATAAGTTCGCTTACTTTTTTTATTGCTTTGTTATTAAAGTTTAATTTAATTGATTCTTTTTTATAAATTGTTCTTTGAAATAAATTAATCCAATCTTGTATTTGTGATGGTAACTTATTGGTATTGTATTTTTTATTGGTGTTTATAAACTTAAGTTCATGTTCGTTTAATTTTATTAATTTGTCATTTATATCTCGCGGATTAAAATCAATTACCATGTAATTGTCTAATATCGGCTCTCCTGTCAATTTTGTAAATCTGTAAGGACGTGTTAATACGGCTATTCCGAGTACGGTTTTCTTTATTTTATAGTCTTTGTAAGTTTTTTGTTGTTCTGTAAGCAGTGTAATAAAATAATTCAAAAATCTGTCAAAATTATAATCGTATTGTATCTTTTGAATTTCTATTACAAAACGCCTATCAGTTGTTTCTGCATAAATATCTAAGGTGATATCAACTTGTGCAGTCTTAATCATAAATTTTTTTTCGGTCTCTATTTTATTGACTTTAATATCAATATTATAGAAATCTTTAATCAGACGCTCAAATACTGTTTTATTAGTAAAAGCATGCTTGAAAACAACTTGGTTATCTAGTGAAGCCAACATAGGGATAATTTTATCTGCACCAAAATTATAACGAAAAACAATAACATAATTGCTTACTGTCGGTGTGGATTCAAGCCACACCGACAGTTTTAAACAGGCAATATGTAACAACCAGTACATAACCCAAAAAACTTTTATAATGTTATATTATATACCTAAAGTTTGTTTTATTTCTTGCATTTTTTTAAGTTCTTCTTCTTTATTTTGACTCGAATTGTTTTCAATCATACTATCCATTAAATTACTAAACGATGATGTTAATGAACCTTCTCGTTTAGGATTAAAATCAAATGTCAGTAGTGCTTTTATTGCTTTTAGAAAGTTCTTTTCATATTTAGCAATATTTCGGCTTAAATAAAGGATTTCGGAACCGATTCTAATATTAAACTCTTCGTTTGTTATGCATTGTTCTGGCTCAAAAGCAATAGCCATCATTTCCATCAAATCATAATTAACTGCTGATTTAACATCTATCGTTTTTGATATTTTTTCTAATGTTGCTATTTCTTGTTCATCAACTGTTCCATCGCTTGCTATTGCTAATGCAGCTGGTACATTACTTAAAAAAACAAATAGCTGAGGATTTGTCATCACAAAATCTCTGTCTTGTGAAAATTCTTTTACATTAATTCGCATTTCATTAAAAATTGTTCTAATGAATACTCTATTTTCATTTGAAATACTGCTTATATCCATGATAATTATAATATTAAAAAGATTAAATACTAAAATTTGTATATCTAAAATTATATAATTTTTTTATGTAATACAAAAATTGTTAATAAAAATTTATATATAAAATAAATCAATTTTACTAATCATTGATACTTAATAATATACAAATACTCGTTAGTATTGAATAATTATAAATAAAAACATCCAAACTCGTTATTGAGTTTGGATGCTTATGTTACTAATTTTATGTTAAAGTAATTTTAGTCTTCAATAAATATTTTTTTAGAAACAATTCCATTATTTGTCTTTATTTTTACTATGTATATACCACTATTCAGTTTTAGCGGTATTTCAACATATTGTGTTTTATTTATATTTTGAGTATAAACATTAGTCCCCAATAAATCATACACTGTAATAATACCAGTTGAGAGTTTGTTTGATGAAAACTTAATATACAATGTTTTATTATTCGCATAAATATTTGCAAAACTTTTTTGTTTATCCTCAATATCTGTTGCTTGGTCTTTTCTTAAAACAATTTTAAATCGTTGGTCAAACACTCCTGCTTCTGAATAAAAATCATATTGATTATTATTCCTTAAATCAACAAATTTATTATTATATTCATCTAAAAGATAAATGTTTACATCTGAATCAAAATTTTCAAATTTCAATTTTTTTAACGAATAGTTTCCTGCAACACCAACTGTGTAACCAATTAGAATTTCTTTTTTGCTTGATTTATAAGTATAAAATCCAGGTAGGGTTTGAATTGCATAATCCACATTACCAAGTTTGCTGTATAATGCAATATTTGCATTTCCCTTAATTTTTTTTGCATCATACATATCGTCATGGTCTTCGTTTGCATCTTCTTTGAATGAAATCACAGTTTCGTTATACAAACCATTTGTACTTGAAAGACTTAGCTTTATTTTTTGTATTTCGCTTTTTATACCTCTTTTAAAGAACTGACCATCACCTTTTATTCTCATATTATTCTTAAACTGTACGTCAGCAGAACCTGTACTTGTTCTATGTACAAAAAAACTTTGTCCAGTTGCAATCTTACCATCAGGTACTTTACCATTGTCTCCACTTGCTCCAACTGAACCAGCAATATTCCATACCGAATAATCACTACTACTATAGTTTGAGCCTTTCGAATTATCGTCGTCCCAAAAATATATACTACCATCAATTACACCATTTGTACTTGCATTTAGTGTCAAGAAAGTTTCGGCACTTAATGCTGATGGGTACGGGTTGCCAACTAAATTCCAACCATCAGAATCTACACCATGATTTGAATTAGTTACAGCAATACTTGCATTTCCTGTATTAAAACTACCACCTGTTACTACTTTTGTATTATCATTATCTAATAAATAAAATGCATAACCTCTTCCTACTATCATGTTTCCTGCAGTTGCTGTTGGATTATCCCAGCCCATTATTCTATCAGCATCGGCATTAGTCTCATCATAGACATAAAAATTTGGATTTGCTACTGAAAATATTGTATGTGCAGCAGCAGATACTGGTGATGATATAAATAAGAACTTGTTTTTTATTGTATAAAGTTCATATGTAGCTGTTCCTGTGCTTGATGCTATTCCATTATCAATAAATGAAGCATATCCACTGGCATTTGATTTTAGTGTAATATTACCTCCCATGTTTAAAATACCACTCATTGTTAGCGAGCTATTTATATTTATTGTTAATGTTCTTGACGATTCAATTCTCATTGCACCACATACAGCATTAATACTAATAGTTGGTTCGTTTGTTACACCAGAACTTGGTATTGTAATATCATCGACTGCTGATGGTACGCCTCCGCCTGTCCAGTTACTTGCATCATTCCACACGATACTTGTTGAGCCATTCCAAGTTAAACTTATAGGTACATAAATAGTTGCTAAAGTAAAAAAGTTACCAGTTCCAAATTTGTTAAAACTTGTTGTATTTGTTTGAGTTATAGCTCCACTTGATGAGGTTCCACTAATAATATTTGAATCATCAATATCGTCCCAAGCATCAGTAGACAAATCCAACCATTCAGCAATTCTCAAATTACTTCTATTAGCATCATCGGTAGGTAATCCACTGTTTGCATCCCATCTTAGTTTAACTTTAGCAGTTGCTGATGAAGGTGCTTCTATTCTCCAATATTCATTATCACTAACCACTTTTAAATCAGGGTCTGTACCATTGTTTATTGTTTCTGGGTCGTAACCATCATTTTTAGGGTTATGGTTATAATATTCGGCTTTCCATAATGCTGGACCTGTTGATACACTCAATATATTTACTTTTCCGTATCTTGATGCACTTCCTAATGGAAACTCAAAATTACCACCATTTGATATATTTTTCACCAACGGACCATCAATATATCTACTTGAACTTGCACCAGTTATAACATTTTCATTTATACTATTCAAAGTCAATTCTTTACCTGACGATGTGCTTACAATTCCAGTAGTAAACACCAAATTATTATCTATTTCGACAGGTTTTGATAAAATAAGTCCTCCTGAATTATTTATTTGAACATGATTAAATGCATTTGTTCCTATGAAGCTATTTGTTCCACTTATTGTTTGTGCTACACTTCCCGCAAATTCAACAATTGCATTAACACCTGAACCTGCATCGAAAGCTCCTGTATTAAAAGTTATATCACCTTTTATTGTAAGCTTTTCATTATACTCATTTCTAACAATTAAGCTTGCATCTGTTCCTTCAATTAACATAGTACCAAGTACATTCAAATTTAGGTTTGGTAAACGTCGTTCTCCAATACCTGTAAATTTTAAATTATTAACTGAAGATACATTATTCAATACATCAATATCTGTTGTTCCACTATATTCGAGAGTTCCTCCTGCTGTTGATAAAAAATCATCATAATATCCTGCAGGTAAAAATCCAGATTCAGTATATAAAGTTCCTGTACCTTTTACGTTTCCTAAACGATTACCAAATTTATCATTTTGTTTTAATGTTCCAAGAATTTCTGTTGTAAATGATGATATATAATTTTGGTCAATAGTAACAGTATCTGCTGCATTTATTTTTACTATTGCACCATTTGGTCCTCCTGCAATTTCAGGATTCCATGTGCTTGCTGTTGACCAATCACCATTATTTTTTGATTCATAAACTGTAACATTGTCTGGTATTGCTCCTTTTCTGTCTTTATCAGATGGTTGAATACCTGCAGTATAATCTCCACTTATTCCATCATCATTTACATTTGAAAAAGAAAATACTATTTTTTTATTTGTTTCATCAAAATCTGCCCAGTCAAATTTATTCCATGATGTATTGTTATATAATAATCTTGCGGGTATATAATCAGCTACTGTATAAGTTGAACCATTATTATTTTCAATTAAAATATCTTCGTTGTTATAATAAAATTCTACATTACCCGAACCGTCTGTAAATCCGCTTGCTTTGAAACTCCAATAATATTTTAATGCATTATCTCTATCATCAATTTCAATATTTGGTGTTTCTGCGTCTTCCTGTATAGTTACATGTACTTCATCAGCTGCTTTTGCAATTAAATAAGCTGTTGTACTACTATTTTGTGTTACAATTATTTTTATAGGTGTATACTTTCCTCCAGAACCTATTGGATATAAGAATGTTCCAGTTCCAGATGGAAAGTGTTTTTTTATACCACTATCAGTAAATGATTTATTTGTTTGAACCATATTTGTTTCCGAAAATGGATTTTGGTCAATAAATAATGCATTTTGTGTTAATGTCAATAAGTTACCACCAATATCAAATATTCCTCTTTCGTGTTTTATTGCATTATTAATCACTATATCAGAACCAACATTTACAATTACGCTATTTGCATTATTTATTGTAATCTTTCCATATGTACCACTTCCTGTAATATACTGTTCTTTAGAACCATTAAAAGTTATTCCATCACCTGTTCCGCCATGACTATGAGTTGATACATTATACATATTGCCTTTTAGAAAAACATTATTACTATTATCAGCTAATGTTCCTGCTTCAATTCTTAAATCATTTTCTACAAATATATCGTTTTGCAAAGTCAATGTGTTTGCTGCTTGTTTGGTCAATTGATAAAATGTTGGAGAAGCGGTTCCCTTTATTTCTTGTGCCGAACTTCCTGTAAAAATTGTTAAATTATTACCGTGAGTAAAAACACCATTATTTATTAAGTCCTTTTTAATTGTTAGCTGTACTCCATTGGCATCAAAAGTATTGTCTGAACTAATATTTAAATCCTCCTCAACAACTGCTGCAACTGTCAATAATTTTGCAGTTAGATTACTATTTCCCGAAATTGTTAAGTTTTTTAAAGGTTTATTTAAGTACATCTCAATTATATTATTAGTAGGTGTACTTGCATTTCCTATTAATATATTTGTTCCAGCGGTTAAAGTAGCAGTTTCTGGGTCAAAATAGAATGCTGCAATACTTGGATTTGTTTGTTGTCGGACTATAGTAAAACTACCTGCCGAATGTGTAAAACTACTTCCTGTATTTAGAATCTCAAAAACACCTCTTGTATTTTCCGTAGCAGTATTTTTACCTACTATTACTGTTCCTCCACTTTGAATATAATCTAATATTCCCTCTTCGGTAGTAGTTGCTCTTCTTATTTGCGAACCTACTGTGAGTGTTCCATCTGATATTTCTAATGTTGCATTACCCGATGCTGAATATTCAATATAATTATTGTTTGAACCATCATCCATATTTACAGTACCGCCATTTACATGAAGTTTTCCATCAAGGCGTATTCCTGTATTACTTCCGCTTACTCTTGCTATTCCTTTATTTACTTTAAGACAAGCAACTGATGGTATTTCAAAATCTGCACCTCCACTGGTCAATGTAATATCTGTATCTGCACCATCGGCAGTAGTATGGTCGTCCATTATTAATGTACCACTTTTAATTTCAAGTGCTTTGGTATCACTATCTGTTGCTCCCATCAAAGTAAAATCAGTTTTACAAGTAACTGTTGTTGTTTGGTCATTTCCCTTGTCGATAATCAATCTGTTTAAGATAATTGTAGCTTTATGTGTAGCATTGCCACCTTCATAGTCAATATTATCAATTACAGAATTATTAGGTGTAACCCTGAGGGTATCTGCAATGTATAAATCTATAGTACTTCCACCGTCACCATAAAAATCGAATGTACCTCTATTTAAGCTAATATTTTTTGTTACATACATTTTATGTTTTGCATCGCCACCGTCTTCAACATCAATTTGTCTATTACTACCTGCCCATTTTGCAGTTAAGTTTCCATTTACAACTACAGTTCTATTACCCGAGTTTGGAAATAATATTTTTCCTTGTACAATTACTCTGTGTGCATTAAGATTTCCATTAGTTGCAGTTCCAAGTTTCAATACGGCTTTGTCCATGATTTTGGTATCACCATTTATACTAATATCAATATCGGGTAGAGTTTTTGTTTCTCCACTATTATCCGAATCAATTATCAATGTAGGATATATTTCGAGTGTATTTGGTAGAGTATATATTCCTCCATAATATGTAAAAGTAGCATATGTTTTTGCACAAAATGGAGTAAAATCAGCCGTAGGTAAGGTTGCTGATGCTATTTTAAATCTCCCTCTGTTATTATCAGGGTCTGGATATATTATACCAAAACTATGTCCTGTTGATTTACCAACATCTAAAGAACCAGAATTGTATAAAGTAATACTATATGCATTTTGGTCGTCATTACTAATCACAATATCATGTTTTATAATAACCTTATTGTATTGAGTTGGTGTTTTATTTGATAATAATGGTACCCCCGAAGGGTCGTTTGACCATACATCCTTCTTTTTCCAATCACCATGGTCTCCTGAATAAAATATAGGATACACTACATTTGCTGCTTCAGGTTCACCAGTTGTAAACTCACCAGATACAACACCACCTAAACCGGTACCACTTCCATTTAAGGTTATTAGCGTATCAGCACCATTAATATCAGTAAAATCCTCTACTATCCATGTAGTATTATTATCATCAAAATACATTGATACGAACTTATTTGCAGCATTTCCTGAACTATTTAAATTATTAGGACTACCTGGATAACCGCTAGGTAAATTACTTTGATTATAGTAAAATTTATAATTAATATCAGTAGTCGAATTAGTAAAACCATGTCCCCAGTATCCTAAGTTTTTAATTTTCCAATAATAATTTAATGACTTTGTACTAGCTTTGTGTGCAGGATGTTCCGAGTTTACTGGTATTACAGTTAGTTGATTATTGTAAGAATCAGAAATTACCCCATTTCCATCAAGTTGCATAGGAGTATATTTTGTACCGACACCAACAGGAAATACAACATCTACGCCTGTAACATCTTCATTTTTACTAAATGATAGAGCAAAACCACCATCGGTAGCATTTCCGGCTGTTCTAATCATTTTTGAAGAACTGTAATGGCTAACATCAGTATCTTTGGTTATTGCAACTCCTGCTTGATTTAAGTTTCCTATCCAAAAACGATATGTTCCAATATCTAAAATACCACTAACAAGTTCCATTGTTCCTGTCATTCTACAATCTCCTGTTGCTCCAACTCCATTTGAATTGTTTATTATTAAATAACTAACATTCCCACGTCCTGTATTGATATTTTGAGAGCTTGCTCCAACCATTTTCAATCTACCATTAACAACATTTCCAGAATGTTGTAGTTTCAAATTACCTTTTAGTAAAACATGAAAACCTCCTAAGTTGAAATTACCTGGACTTAGGGTTGTTAAGTCATTATTGATTATAATTATTTCTGCAAGGGCATTATCCCAAGTTGCAGAACGTCCTGTACTAACAATAGTAGTTTTGATATCAGCATTATCATGATTAAATCTAAGATTATAAAAATTCAAATAAGATGCAGTTGTTGTGTTTTCAATAGTTAAATTATGACTTTTACCATCATTGCTGGCAAAAGTTACAGTGTTGGTATTTGCTGTAAATATAGCATTGTCTTTTATCGTCCAGTCACCACCGATTGTTAAATCAGCTTTAGCATCTAAAGTTGTATAAGCATATATATTTAAATCATTTGAAATTTTCAAATCGCTCAATATCTCTACTGTCATATTACCTGAACCAGTATTATTTTTTATATCTAAGTTCCACAAATTTGCGGTAGATGATATTTGTAAGCTTCTTGTATCTTTTATATCTATAGTTATTTTACCACCAGTTACTGAATAGTTACCTGCTGATGATTCTATTGAAAATTCAGGATCAGCATCGCCATCTTCATCTCTAAGCAATATTTCGCCACCCGACATATGAAAAACAGCATCTGTTCCTTCCAATCCAAATAAAGGAAAATTTCCAGCATAATCACCCGCTTCTGTTTCATTTCCTCTTGCACGCAATAGTCCTCCCGATTGTGTATATGATGCTACACCTCCACCTGAGCCTCCACTTCTGATTTGTGATACATCTACTTCTCCACCCTCAATCAAAACCTGTGCATCAGCATTTGACCAAAATATAAATCCCGCAGAATTTCGTGTACCGAAAAAACCATTTGAAATTCTAAATTTTCCATAAACAGACATTGCCTGATTACTTCTTCCAGTATTAATTGTAGTTTCCGAACCAGCTGCAACTTGTGTAGTCTTACTTGCAGTTGAATATACTGTAACACCCGAACTTGCTATCCACAAACATCCATTTTGTCCTACTGCATAATCTCCGTTACCTTTTGCTGGAGTATCATTCGCTTGAGTACCCTCTGATAAAGTTGGAATATTTATACTACCTGTTAGTTTAAGTGTGCCATTATAAATCCATAATGCTTTTCTTATCTCAGGATTTTCTGACGAAAATGGAGATGATGAATTCCGTCCAACATTGTTCGGTCCAAATAATTTAAAATTGTTGGTACTATTTGAATTTATTGTTAATAGATATGTTTTATCTGTACCTTTGTTTATAATTAAATTATATAAATCCGTTGTTCCATTCAAGGTTGCTAAACTATTGGATGTTCCAGTAAACCACAA
This sequence comes from Bacteroidales bacterium, assembly GCA_029938185.1. Lineage (GTDB taxonomy): Bacteria > Bacteroidota > Bacteroidia > Bacteroidales > JAOZVK01 > JAOZVK01. The sequence continues at coordinate 12,752 of JAOZVK010000023.1, forward strand.
TGAAGCAGCTCCAGTAGTTGAAAATTGGTCATATATAGGGTCTGTCTGATTTGTTAGCCTGATAGTACCTTTATTTGTTAAATTTCCACTTATTGTGAGCTGATGGAATATTTTATGATAATTTCCACTGGTTGGCATTGTTCCTGGTATAAAGAACGAACCTATTGTATTACCTGTACCAACAGTAATTTTAGTATTACTTTCAAGCAATACATCACTGGCAACATTAACATTTAGTATAGTAGTTGATGAGTTATCATTTATTTGAAAAATACCTTTATTTATAGTTAAACTTCCATTTACAGTTAAATCAGCCATTAGAGTCAATATGTCTGTGTCATTTGTAAACTCTACTTCAACATTATAAAAAGTTCTTGCATTACTTAAAGTATGACCAGTACCATAATAAATAACTGCTCCTTCTCCTTGTCCTTTTGTAATAAAGTGAGTAGCATCTCCTGCTGGAAAATTATCCGCACTCATAAAAATTCTTCCACTACCTTTTATTGTTGTAAAATTATGTCCCGTTGTATTTGTTAAGTCCAATCGTCCATCAACTGTTAATGAGCTGTTATTTTTATTATTATTTCCTGATTGAATAGTAACTGTTTTACCTGAATGAATAACAACATTATCAGGTGTATTTCCTGCACTTGAGGGTGTCTTATGGTCAGGATTATTTGGTAGGCTACCCGATGGGTCGAGTGTCCAAATATTCCAATCGTTCCAATTTCCTGAAATTAGTGCATACCAAGTTTTTGCTTCAACCCCCTCAATAGGACTATTTGTTTGGTCTAATGTTCCTAAAGTATAATATCCATCGTTTAAATTAGCATTAGCCACATCAAAACTTACTTGGTCACCATCGGCTAAAGATGCTGTTAATCCAATATTTGTATAATCGGCACCACTTGTTGCTTTATGTAACAGAACATAGTTTGTAACATTTTTGGCATATTGACCACCACTTATACCTTCTGGTAAATCAAAAATGAGTTTTACGTCTGTACTTGTAACATTGTGTTTTTTCAAATACCAATTTCGATTCCAAGCTGCCTGTGCTCCACTATTAGTTACATTTGTACCTGTTTGTATTGATGCAATATCATTTGTTGTATTGTTGTTGGCTATAAAAATATATTCGCCATCATCTAAACTTCCATTATCTTCGCTAATATAAAGCCCAGCTGATGCAGATCTTGATTGTTTTTCACCAGATTTGTTTCCAATTCCAGCAACATTGTATGTATATCCAGTTGCAGCAGTATATTTATCATTTTCGATTTCTATACTATACTTTTCGCTTAGGTAATTATGTAATATTTCTAACTGTGCGGCATTCAATGCTGTTTTATATATTATTACTTCTGCCAAATCAATATCATAATATTTAAAACCACCATTATAGTATCTTGCCATTGCAGCTCCATTCCAACTTGTAAGTTTAGCTTTATTATCTCTTCCTCCAAGATAATGATTGTTTTGATAGTTTTTTCTTTGTGGGTTTCCTTCGGTAGACCCCAAGCGAGTAGTAAATATACCAAAAGTATTATTATCGGTACCACCATCGTAGGAGGTACCACTTGTTACCATAGCGGTTGATAAATCATTACTATAATGATGTGCTTTAAAATTCGTACTATTTTCCCAAAATAAATGTAAGTTTTGATTTGGATTTGAAGTTGCGCCTCCAAGTACAACCCTCTTAGAACTACTCGTTCTTCTTTTACCTACAAATATAACTGTGTAATCTGTTTCTACAATAACAGAGCCATCAAATGGCATAAAGTCCTCGTTATCTGAACCTCCTGATGGGTCAAAATATATAACCGGAAATGTATAATCCACATGGTTTGCATCGTAATAAATAGGTCGTTGATTAGTAATTGATTGTGTGGCGTGATTATCATTACCCGACATATCTGTCCATGTACTAAGTGCTGCTCCGTTTGCAAGCCCTAATGTACTTGCATCAAACCATAGTTTGTTTAATGCTTGACCATTTGCACCATCTTTATTTCCTATTCCTCCTGGACCTGTTTGACTATAAGTATTTATAGATAAAAAACTGTAAAAAAAGACTAAAAATATTGCTATTATATTAAGGTAACTATTGTTCTTTTTCATGATTATATTTATTATTAAAAATGACTCTATCTAGTCTATACGTAAAAATTTATTTTTTGTTTTAAATACAACATATATTTTTATGACAAAAAAAATATTTATAATGGTTGCATCTTAATAATATTTTAATAAAAAAACAAAATTATTTGACATATTTGCATTTTGGCTCTTCGAGCCTTTTTATATTGCTTACGCATAAATAATTTTATAAGGTCTTCGACCTATTTAATAAAATAAAAATATGAATTATAAAAATGTAATAGAATATTTATATAACAGTCTTCCAATGTTTCAAAGACAAGGTAAGGCTGCATATAAAGCTAATCTTAACAATTCTTTTGCTCTTGACAAATATTTTAATTATTCACACAAAAAATTTGATACAATTCATATTGCTGGAACAAATGGCAAAGGTTCTGTTTCTCATATGATTGCATCAGTATTACAAGCATCAGGCTATAAAGTTGGTTTATATACATCGCCACATCTAAAAGATTTTAGAGAACGTATTAAAGTAAATGGTAAGATGATTTCAAAAAATGAAATAACTGATATTGTAAATAAAAACATAAATATTTTTACAAAAATCAAGCCTTCTTTTTTTGAAATAACCGTAGCAATGGCTTTTCATTATTTTGAAAAACAAAATGTTGATATTGCCATTATTGAAGTTGGTTTAGGTGGACGTTTAGACTCAACAAACATAATCTCTCCAATATTATCAATTATTACAAATATTGGTTTAGATCATACTGAATTCTTAGGCAATACATTAGAAAAAATAGCTTTTGAAAAAGCAGGAATTATAAAACAAGACAGACCTGTTATTATTGGAGAAATACATAAATCTACAAAACAAGTTTTTATTGACATTGCAAAACAAAAAACAGCAAAAATTTATTTTGCAAATGATTATTTTAATATTGATTATTCAATGTATACTATTGATAATAAACAATCAATGAATGTGTATAAAAACGGAATTTTATATTATGATAATATGTTGTGTGGACTTTTGGGAATATATCAACAAAAAAATTTAATAAGTGCATTACTTGCATTTGATATATTGAATAAACAAAAATATAAAATATCAGAAAAAAATATTAGGGAAGGGATTTCTAAAGTGGTTATAAATACAGGTTTATATGGACGTTGGCAGATAGTTGGTAATAATCCAAGAGTAATTTGTGATACTGGACACAACGAAAATGGTATTTTATCGGTTTTAAAACAAATTAAACAAACACCATACAAAAAGCTCCATTTTGTTTTGGGACTTGTTAATGATAAAAATTATAATGGCATTCTCAGCTTATTACCAAAACATGCAACTTATTATTTTACAAAAGCAAGTATTCCAAGAGCTTTAGATGAAAATATACTTAGCAAGTATGCTAATAATTTTGAATTGAAAGGAATGGCTTATGTAAATGTTAAATCGGCATATAATGCTGCATTACAAAATGCATGTAATAATGATTTAGTTTTTATAGGAGGTAGCACATTTATTGTAGCCGATTTACTACAAATAGTAGATAATTAAAGTGTTAAAAAAACATTAAAAAAAAGATGTTATTTTTTTAAAAAAAAAGTCTATTTTTTTTTGTTGGTAATATTTTATATTCTATCTTTGCATCGCTTTAGAAGTTAAAATTATTTAGGGCGATTAGCTCAGTTGGTTCAGAGCACCTGCCTTACAAGCAGGGGGTCACTAGTTCGAATCTAGTATCGCCCACAAAAAAGAGGTTTACATTAATTTGTAAATCTCTTTTTTTTTACTTTAAATGATACAATATTTGATTAATGCTTGTATTATACACTTATAAAAACCATTATATATTTTCAAACTTATAATATACTGACAATAATATATAAACAATAATACATATCACTTTTTACTTAACTTAATTTTTTCTTATTTACTCAATTAATGTATATTTGCATATTGTTATAATATTAATTAGAATGTGAAAGCAACATTAAATAGGTCGAAGACCTTATAAATAATAAAAAATATACAAAATGCAACAGTACTTAGATTTGTTGAAACATGTACTTGATAATGGAACAGAGAAAAATGATAGAACAAATACTGGAACAAAAAGTATTTTTGGTTATCAGATGAGATTTAATCTTCAAAAAACGTTTCCTTTAGTTACAACTAAAAAAACTCATTTACATTCTATTATACACGAGCTATTATGGTTTATAAAAGGTGATACTAATATTAGTTATTTAAACAAAAATAAAGTTAGGATATGGAACGAATGGGCTGATGATTATGGTGATTTAGGCCCTATTTATGGCTATCAATGGCGGTCGTGGCCAACCACAGGAAGACATATAGACCAACTTTCTAATGTTATTAATGATTTAAAAACCAATCCAAACTCAAGAAGACATATTGTAAGTGCATGGAATGTAGGCGATATTGACAAAATGGCTTTACCACCATGCCATGTCATATTTCAGTTTTATGTTGCAAATGGTAAATTGTCGTGCCAATTATACCAAAGAAGTGCTGATTTGTTTTTAGGTGTACCTTTTAATATAGCATCATATTCTTTATTAACATTAATGATTGCTCAAGTTGCTGGTTTAGAGCCTTATGAGTTTATTCATACATTTGGTGATACTCATATATATTTAAATCATACCGAACAGGTTAAACTACAACTTAGTCGAACCCCCAAAGAATTGCCAACTGTAAAACTAAATAAGGATGTTAATAATATTTTTGATTTTAAATATAATGATTTTGAACTTTTAAATTACTCCTCGCATCCTCATATTAAAGGAGAAATATCGGTATAAGTAATTAATAATTGATAATGAACAATTGATAATGAATAATTGATAATGAATAATTTTGCTTACGCCTGATAATATGATATAAGACATAAAGCAAAAAAGTGATGTTTTTATATGGCTACCTATTTATCAAACATATGCTATTAATCATATATTAAAAATTAAAATTACAAAAATGATTTTAAATCTAATGTTATTTATATCTGGTTTTGTTGTGTTACTTATTGAACCAACATCGGTAATACAATTGGTTGCAGCAGGTGCTTTGGTAGTTTCCGGAGTTTTTAATGTTTTGTTACGAACATCTTTCACCTATGTATTGTTTAATGAAAAAACAGGACAGGTATATATTGGACGTACGAGCGGATTTGGCAAACCAATTAATGTTCTGAAAAGACGAATGTATGCACATCCTTACAAAATACTTGGCTTTGGCAACCCTATGATTGATAAAGCAATGCAAGGTATAAAAGGATACCGTGCAATTAGAGGCAGGGAACAACAATTAATTGACAGCTATGGAGGAATAGGCTCCGTTACAGTAGCAAACAAAATAAGAGCTGTTGCTAAACGAAGAAACAATGCAAAGTTTTTGCATAATCAGTCAAATAAATATTTTGGAAAATTACATCATTATACTGGAATTTCAAAAACGTAGAGCTATGAAAAAGAAAATAATAAGCCAAGAACAACTTATTGAAATCAATTTTCTCGCTGATTGGTGTATTGAAATATATAGATTTGAAAATAACATTGAACCAGATTCTGATATTGAAGAGTGTATTAATAGACTAACTAAAACAAAAAATAAAAAAAATTTACGAGGGCTAAAGGAAGAGTACAACGAGACTATTGAAATGATACAATTTTTTTCTGCCTCTCAATACAAAAGCCTTGATAAAATTTTACGAAACAAATTCGGACATGGTTTGTATGAAGCTGATAAGAAATATATAAAGCGAATAAACAAAATTGTAGAAAAAGGTAAAATTAGCAACGAAGAACAATATTATTTACTACGAGAATATTTTGAACGTATTTGGGATATGCAGGAACACAAACAAACTGCTCAAAAAATTGAAAAAATGTTGTTTGCTTTTGAAAATTAAGTCAAAGACCTTAGATTAAGAATTATGAAAAAAATAACAAATCAGGATAAGCTTAACGAACTTGAATATTTGACAAATTGGTGTATAGAAATTATGAAATTTGAAAATACCATTGAACCTGACGACGACATGGATGTATGGATTAATGATTTGTTAAAAGCCAAAAAGAAGGGTGATTTACGAGGATTGCGTGAAGAATATAATGATAATTTTGAAATGGCTCAAGATCTAAGCACTGCTCAATACAAAAGCCTTGATAAAATTTTACGAAACAAATTCGGACATGGTTTGTATGAAGCTGATAAGAAATATATAAAGCGAATAAACAAAATTGTAGAAAAAGGTAAAATTAGCAACGAAGAACAATATTATTTACTACGAGAATATTTTGAACGTATTTGGGATATGCAGGAACACAAACAAACTGCTCAAAAAATTGAAAAAATGTTGTTTGCTTTTGAAAATAAGGATACTTACCTAAAATTGAATAATTAAATTCTGTACCAAAAAATAAGTTTTTTAATGTAATTATAATTTTTGAGTAGCACCTAAGTATAATTAAATTATAGATAACACATCCTTACAATATTAACATAATGTTTTAATGTAAAAAAATGAAAAGAAATTTTGTATCAAACGATTTGGAAATTAATAGTTGGAAAGATATTAATTCATATTACGAAGATTTAGAAAATAGAAATATAAACTCAATTGAAGGTTTATTAAACTGGATGCATGATAGAAGCGAAATAGAATCTATTCTTGAAGAGGATTTGGCATGGAGGTATATTAAAATGAATTGTGATACCGAAAATGATTCATTTGCAGATAGATTTAATTCATTTATATCGACTATTGAACCTAATGTAAATAAATATTCAAATATTCTTGATAAAAAATTTATTGAGTCTGAATATATTAAACAATTAGATGAAAAAAAATATAGTATAGTTATAAGAGCTATAAAAAAGAATATTGAACTATTTAGAGAAAAAAATATTGAAATTATTGCAGAAGTTACAAAACTTGAACAAAAATATGGTGTAGTTTCCTCTAAAATGACAGTGGAATATGATAATAAAGTAATGACACTGCAACAAGCATATAATTATCTTAAAAATACAAATAGAGAAATTAGAAAGAGTGTATATAATTTAATAAATAATAGAAGATTAGAAGATAAAAAAGAGCTAAACAATTTATTTGATAAACTGATAGAACTAAGAAACATAATATCAAAAAATGCTGGATACGAAAATTTCAGAGACTATAAATTTGATGATTTAGGAAGGTTTGATTATACAAAAGAAGAGTGTTTTGATTTTCATGAATCAATCAAAACATATGTTGTGCCTTTGGTAAAAGATATTCACCTGAAAAGGAAAAACAGTCTACAAATATCGGAACTAAAACCATGGGATTTAGATGTTGATGCGGAACTAAAACCTGCTTTGAAACCCTTTGAAAATACTGATGATTTAATTAATAAAACAATCAAGTGTTTTAATAAAGTAAAAGATGGCTTTGGAAATTATCTTAAAATTATGAAAGATAATGGGTATATTGATTTAGATTCAAGATTAGGAAAAGCTCCTGGAGGTTTTAATTATCCGTTGTACGAAAGCAATATTCCTTTTATTTTTATGAATGCCACTGGCAATCTTAGAGATTTAGAAACAATGGTTCATGAAGGAGGTCATGCTATACATTCATTTTTGTCAAAAGATATTAAATTGGTGAATTTTAAAGAACTACCCTCCGAAGTGGCAGAACTTGCATCTATGGCAATGGAGCTAATATCTATGGAACATTGGCAGGTATTTTTTGATTCGGAAGAAGACTATTTGCGAGCAAAAAAATCGCAACTTGAAGGAATAATAAAAATTTTGCCATGGATTGCCTTAGTTGATAAATTTCAACACTGGGTGTATACAAATCCTAAACACTCTTATACTGAAAGAGAAAATGCATGGAACAAAATTTCAAGCGAATTTGAAACAGAAATAATTGATTGGACAAATCAAGATGAAATATATAATAATATATGGCAAAAACAATTACATATTTTTGAAGTTCCATTTTATTATATAGAGTATGGTATTGCTCAACTGGGTGCTATTGCTATTTGGAAAAATTACAAAGAAAATCCTACAAAAGCAATCGAAGATTATGAAAATGCTCTTAAATTAGCCTATACCAAAACAATACCCGAAATATATGAAGAAGCAGGAATCAGATTTGATTTTAAAAAAGACTACATAAAGGAATTAATGGATTTTGTTAAAAAAGAACTGAGTTTAATTTAAGGCAAATCACAAATAATAATTAACCATTTGCACTTGTTCTTTTAACCTTTAACGGCTTCAAAAAACACTCAAATATTCCCGATATTATCGTATTTTTTGAATTGTTAAAGCTTAAAATACCTGCGTGCAAATTGGCTAATTATAAATTGTGAATTGCCTAAGAAATTTTTAATAATCAAATAAATATCAAGTAAATATCAATGAAATATTCAACAGCTTGTCCAAGAAATTGTTATAGTGCATGTAGTTTTTATGTTGAAGTTAATGATAATAAAATAGTTGCAATTGAAGCAAATCCTCAAAACAAAGCAACTCCCAAAGGGGTGTGTCTGAAAGGATTGTCATATTTGGAAAGAGCCAATTCTGAGGAACGTATAACTTTTCCTTTGCTAAAAAATAAAAAGACTAACAAATTTGAAAAAATCAGTTGGGAGGAAGCTCTAAATATAATTTCGGAAAAACTTGTTGATTATAAAAAAAACGATGGCTCACAATCTGTATTTTTTTATACAGGTAGTGGAATGACAGGTTTGTTAAATGAAATAGGCTATAATTTTTGGGAATTATATGGAGGAACAACATTAACATATGGTAATTTATGTTGGTCTGCTGGTTTAGAAGCAACACGTTTAACACTTGGAGATAATAAACACAATGTACCTTGGGATTTGGAAAATGCCAAGCTAATAATTGTTTGGGGAAAAAATCCTGCCGAATCAAATATACATCAAATGGTGCATATTGAAAAAGCTATCAGCAAAGGAGCAAAATATATTGTTGTTGATCCACAGAGAACTGCAAGCTCCGAAAGAGCAAATATACTAATACAACCCAATCCTGGAACTGATGCTGCTTTGGCTTTATGTATTGCAAATTACATGATTGAAAATAATTATATTGACAACGAATTTATAAGCAAGCATGTTAAAGGGTTTAATGAATTTAAGGATTCTGTAAAAAAATACAACATTGATAAAACGTCAATGATTACCGATATACCAAAGGAAATGATTGTGAAATTTGCAGATATTATTGGGAAAATAAAACCAATGACATTAATTACAGGTTTCGGAATGCAAAGGTATACAAATGGTGGTCAAACAATAAGGTCAATTTTATCATTATCTGTTATAAGTGGAAATATTGGAAAAAAAGGTGCTTCGTGGTCATATGCCGATTTACAGTCAAGCATTTTTGATAAAACAAAGGAGCCTGTTTCTTACTATCCGAATATTAATAATAAACTATTTCGTAAATCAATTTCGGTAGCTAAACTTGGCAATGATATACTAAATACCAAAAATCCTGATATAAAGATGATGTGGATAGAAAGAGCTAATCCTGTAGTTCAGAATCCGGATACAAATAATGTTTTGGAGGCTATAAGAAAAATAGAATTTAAAGTGGTAGTAGACCAATTTTTGACTGATACTGCAAAAGAAGCCGATATTGTATTACCTGCCAAAAACATGTTTGAACAATCGGATATTATAACATCGTACTGGAATCCGTATATTCAACTAAAACAAAAAGTTGTTAATCCTATTAGTGAAGTTAAACCAGAGACAGAAATATACTATTTACTTGCAAAAAAATTGGAATTTAATAACGATGATATAAAAAAATATCTAATTGAACCTAATGATAATGCAATTGAAAATTTTTTGATAAAAAAATTAGAACCTTTTCAAGAATTATCTCTTGATAATTTAAAAAAAAGCCCTCAAATATTAGATAATCACCAAAAAATAGCTTTCAATGATATGAAGTTTAAAACTAAATCGGGAAAAATAGAATTATATTCTGATGAAGCTTCAAATTTATGGAATACAAGCCATTTACCAACATATAATAACCTTTTGGAAAATAAATTTACTGATGAAGAACATCGTTTTCATTTACTTACACCAGTTTCAAAAAACAGTATTCATTCACAATTTATCAACCTAAAATCTATTAGAACAATTAGTCCAAACCCTATAATGTATATGAACCCTTATGATGCATTTCAAAGATATATTGAACATAAAGAAAAGGTAAAAGTATATAACAAACAGGCATCAATAGAAATAGAAGTACATCTTGATTATAGTCTTAAAACAAACTGTGTTGTAATTCATAATGGTTGGTGGTTAAAAGACGGTGCTGCTGTAAATATGCTCTCCAAAGGAAGAGAAACAGATATGGGATATGGAGCAGCTTTTCACGATAATTTAGTTGAAGTAGAAAAAATAATTACAAAAAAAAGCTCTTCGAGATTTTTCAACTTTTTTTCGTCTAAGTAAGGTCTTCTACCTATTTAATGTGGCTTACACGTTGTTACAAATAGCTGTCATGTAGTTAATTACACATACAATAATTTCATCTTTATAGGCAACAATGTAAAAGAAAAATCAACATTTTGTTGTGGCTTGATAGTATTTATACAAAATTAATATTTTAGACATATTGCATAATATCGTACCTACGGAACTTTAAATATATGTGTTTAGCATGTTTACTACCATACTTTGCCACACTGTGGCAAAAAAAAAGTAAAATTTATTTGAAATATAAAACATGCCATGTTTTATTATAGATGATTTTGGGCTACCCGTCAGAAGTTGGACAGTCTTGTTTATCAGGCATTTCGTAACAGGATAAAAATCAATCCTGTTAATCCTGTAAATCCTGTAAAAAAATAAAATAATATAAACTAATGCAAGTATTTTGACAAAAAATGTAAACTAATTTTAGAACGAGACAGTCTGTCATTAATTAATTCAGGATTTTCATATTTGTTAATTATTAGCTGTGTTTTATCATAAATATCTGATTCATAATAATATTAAAATCCAAGGATTAGAATTAAGTATAGAAAAGAGCAGTTTACTAAACTTTGTTCCACAAAATAAGGAACATAACAATACAATAGATTTTCTGGGATTTACACATTACTGGGCAAAATCAAAATATGGCAAAAATAGTAATAAAATGTTGTGGTTTGAAACATGTCACATATTTTTACTTATATTCGTTGTATGTTGTTATATTTTAAAAATTGTAATGAAAATCAATAAGATAACTGCCTACTGTCTGCGTGGCTTAAATGCCACACCGACAGTTTTAAACAGGCAAAATGTGGTCTTATAAAAATACGAGCAAAAATAGCTTATTTAAGTTTTTTATTAGTTCC
>JAOZVK010000291.1 GCA_029938185.1 Bacteroidales bacterium
CAATGGTTCAATGGTTCAATGGTTCAATGGTTCAATGGTTCAATGGTACAATGGTACAATGGTACAATGGTACAATGGTTCAATGGTTCAATGGTTCAATGGTTCAATGGTACAATATACTTATTAATAGCTTATAATATTTTTATAAAAGTAAATCCTTAACCTAATTTTATGCTGCTTAAGAGGTCATACCTACGGCATTTGGGGGGGATTTGCATTTATGCCCACCGATTACCATCGGTGGCATGCCTATAGGTCATGCTTAAAGGCATTTAATCACTTGCTAATTTAGTTTAAGTATAGCCATATAAAAACGACACTTTTATTTTTAATATTATTTTGTTTTATCAGGCGTAAGCAAACTTTTATCTTTTAACTGTTCTCTTACTTAGACTACTGAAATAAGTCATAAGTTTCTTTAGTATTACTTAGACAAGATTAACAGGATTTACATGTTTAAAATCCTGTTAATCATGTAAATCCTGTCAAATTATTACATTTATAAACTTAATCAATTTATGTCTTAATACACTACTAAGTAATTAACAATGAATAATGGACAATTAACAATTTTGCTTACGCCATAATTACAGTAAGTTACAACTTTACAAAGTGTCTATTTTATACAATGACCTACTTAGGTGAAAATTTAAAACTTGCCACTCAGTATATGCAACATAAAAAGGCTCGAAGAGCCTAATTTTGTTTAAAAAAAAAGAGAAACTCAAACGCTTCTCTCCTTTATAAAGTTTTTTACCAATTAATTTCTTACTCATAATACATAATAAAACGTATTCCAAATTATACATGAATAAGCATAAAAAGGCTCAAAGAGCATAAAGTGCTGTTACAAAAGTTTTTCGATATTTACTTATTCGTAAATCTCTGATTTGATTATTTTTGTATTAATGCGTAAGCAACTATAAAATAGGTCGAAGACCTTAGTATTTATTTTACTTCATTTACAATAGCTTCAAATGCTTTTGGATGATTCATAGCCAAATCTGCTAAAACTTTTCTGTTTAGTTTTATTCCTTTTTTATTCATCTTTCCCATAAATTCAGAATATGACATATCATACTGTCTAACCCCTGCATTTATTCTTTGAATCCATAATGCTCTGAAACTTCTTTTTTTGTTTTTTCTATCTCGATATGCATATTGCAAACCTTTTTCAACAGCATTTTTAGTAACTGTATAAACATTTTTTCTTGAACCAAAGTAGCCTTTTGCTTGTTTTATTATTTTTTTTCTTCTTTGTTTTGAAGCTACTGAATTTACCGATCTTGGCATAATCTAATCTTTTTTGAATTTTAGCGTTCAAATAACTTGAAACTTACTACTAAAATTCTGGTTAATAAACTTAATTTAAAATAAACCTTAAAAATTATCAAAAAATAACTATACTAAATTAGGTTAAGAATTTTCCTTTTATTAATTCTTTATATGTTATTATTCAATATTTTGTATAATTGTATCATTGAATAATTGAACCTTTTAAAGTATATATAAATTTATTGTTTTCTTACTTCAAAGCAAGCATTCTCTTTACATTTTTCAAATCTGTTTTACCAACAGTTGTAAAGTGTCCTAAATTTCGCTTTCGTTTTTTTGATTTTTTAGTCAAAATATGACTTTTATATGCATGTTTTCTTTTAACTTTACCTGAGCCAGTTAATTTAAATCTTTTTTTAGCTCCAGCAAGGGTTTTCATTTTTGGCATCTTGTTATAGTTTTAATTACTAAGGTTTTTCAACCTAATTTAATATTACAAATTATGCATTACAATTGTATTTTAATAGAAAAACAAATAAATCTTTTATAGTGCATTATGAATATATAAAATTTTATTATTTTTTCCCTTTAGGCGAAACAAACATAATCATACGTTTTCCTTCAAGTTTTGGCAATTGTTCAACTTTTCCAACTTCCTCAAGTTCTTGAGCAAACCTTAATAGAAGAATTTCACCTTTCTCTTTAAATAATATTGAACGACCTTTGAAAAATACAAAAGCTTTTACTTTAAATCCATCGTTTAGAAACTTTACAGCATGACGTAGTTTAAATTTAAAATCATGCTCATCAGTATTTGGTCCAAAACGTATTTCTTTTACAACAATTTTAGCTGATTTTGATTTCGTTTCTTTTTGTTTTTTCTTTTGAATATACAAAAATTTCTGAAAATCAATAACTTTACACACTGGTGGTTTTGCATTTGGAGATATTTCTACCAAATCCAAACCTACTTTGTAAGCCATACTCAAGGCTTCTTGTATTGTAAAAATCCCTTGTTCTTCAACGTTTTCACCAACAACTCGTACATTAGGTGCTTTTATTTCTTTATTTACCTTATACTTAGACCGTTCTAATCGGGGTCTCCGGTTGTGTCTTATTATTCTCCTTGCTATTTTCTGTCCTCCTAAATTTAGTTAATAATAAAATTTTTAATTATATTTAAGTGTCGAACAAAAATTTTTCGACATTTGTTTTTTGTTAAATTACATATTATTAGTATGCGTATGCAACTATAAATAGGTCTACTATGACCTTAATTGTAGTTCTATTTCATTGTTTATAAAATCAGAAAATTCATTTATAGACATTTTACCAATATCTCCTTTTCCTTGTTTTCTGACTGATACAGTATTTGATTCTTCCTCTTTTTCTCCGACAATCAGTAGATAAGGAATACGTTTTAGTTCATTATCTCTAATTTTACGTCCTATCTTTTCGTTTCTATCATCTAATAGGGTGCGAATATCGGAATTATTTAGGTCTTTTAAAACTTTTTTTGCAAAATTATTATATTTTTCACTAATCGGCAAAATTACGGCTTGCTCTGGAGTTAACCAAATAGGGAATTTTCCTTTTGTATGTTCTATCAATACTGCTACAAATCGTTCCAAAGAACCAAATGGTGCTCTATGAATCATGATTGGTCTATGTCTTTTATCATCACTGCCAATATATTCTAATTCAAATCGTTCGGGTAAATTGTAATCTACTTGTATAGTTCCTAATTGCCATTTACGTCCTAATGCATCTTTTACCATAAAGTCAAGTTTAGGACCATAAAACGCAGCCTCGCCATGTTCTATAACAGTTTTCAGACCTTTTTCGGCTGATGCTTCAATAATTGCTTTTTCGGCTTTTTCCCAATTCTCGTCCGAGCCTATATATTTTGTTTTATCTTTTTTGTCGCGAAGAGATATTTGAGTAGTGAAATTTTCAAAATCAAGAACTTTAAAAATATATAGTACAATATCTATTACTTTTATAAATTCATCTTTCAATTGGTTGGGGCTGCAAAATATATGAGCATCATCTTGCGTAAAGCCTCTAACTCTTGTTAAACCATGTAGTTCGCCACTTTGTTCGTAACGATATACTGTTCCAAACTCTGAATATCTGATTGGCAGGTCTTTATAGGAATGTGGTTTGGTTTTGTATATTTCGCAGTGATGTGGACAGTTCATTGGTTTCAACAAAAACTCTTCACCTTCAGCTGGTGTATTGATTGGTTTAAATGAATCTAATCCATATTTTTCATAATGTCCAGATGTTACATATAATTTTTTTTGTCCAATATGAGGCGAAATAACTGGTTGGTATCCATATTCTAATTGAACTTTTTTTAGAAAGTTTTCAAGACGTTCGCGCAATTGAGCACCTTTGGGCAACCATAAAGGTAAACCTTGTCCAACTTCGCTGGAAAATGTAAATAATTCTAATTCTTTCCCTATTTTACGATGGTCTCGTTTTTTTGCTTCTTCAAGAATATGAAGATATTCATCAAGTAGTTTCTTTTTAGGAAAAGATATTCCATATACTCTAGTGAGTTGTTTACGTTTTTCGTTGCCTCGCCAATACGCCCCTGCTATTTTCATTAGTTTTATTGCTTTTATAAAACTGGTATTGGGCAAATGTGGACCTCTACACAAATCTGTAAAATTACCTTGTTTGTATAGTGTTATTGTACCGTCTTCGAGTTCGTTTATAAGCTCGATTTTGTACTCGTCATTTTTTTGTTTAAAAAGTTGTAGAGCCCCTTCTTTACTTATCTCTTCTCTGATAAATTGATTCTTTTGACGAGCAAGTTCATACATCTTTTTCTCAATTTTTTGAAAGTCATTATCCGAAATTGTTTTCCCTTCGGGTAAGTCAATATCATAATAAAAACCATTCTCAATTGTTGGACCTATTCCCAGTTTTACTCCAGGATAAAAAAATTCTAATGCCTCGGCCATCAGGTGAGCCGACGAGTGCCAAAAAGCATCTTTTCCTTCTTCACTATTCCATTTATATAATACTATTTCGCTATCATCAACGATTGGACGTGTAGCATCTTGTTTTTCTCCATTCACTCTAACTGTAACTATTTCTTTTGCAAGACTATTACTTATCGATCTTGCTATTTCCAATCCATTTACACCTTTGTTATATTCTCTGATAGAGTTATCAGGAAATTTTATTTTTATCATAATATATTATGTAAGTAATTTTACAAATGTTTTCTGTATTTAAACTTATAGTTCTTAAAGTTTATTTACACACAAATTTATTTTTACTATTTAATCTACTTATAATCAAGTGTTATAATAATATTTATGCGTAAGCAAAATAAAAAGGCTCAAAGAGTCAAATTTTTTAATGGCACAAATATAGATATTTTTAAAAAAACATTATAATTATTATTTGTTTTCTTACAAAGGTATAAGTTTTGTTATTTTTGGCTCTTCTATCCTTTTTTTATTGCTCACGCATTTTTAGAATCAGTTGTCATACAGTTGGTTGTATAAAAATAAATGTCGAAAAACTTTTGTAAGTCTACTTAATACTTACGGTATTTTAGGAAAATATTTATATTTATGCCCCTACCTATAGCTCATGCCTAAAGGCGTTTAATCACTTGTTAATAATAAGTTTATGAAGCAAAAAAATTTAGTTAATAATAAAAAAAATTTCAAGCGATAACCAAAACTTTTAACTTTTAGCTTTTTCAATTGTTCGTCAATTTAGCAAATGCAATATTGTTACTTTTGGTACTTACGTTTTACTACACTAAGTAGTCTAACAAAAGTTTTTTCGGTATTTATATTTTGTTATATCTTACATTATTAAAATATTAGCAGAATGCGTAAGCAACATTAAATAGGTCGAAGACCTTACTTATTTATATAATTATAATTTGAATTAGGGTATGTTTTAACTTCCTTTTTAATTTTTTGAATTATATATTTCTGCTTTTCATTTAATGATATTTCAGTATTTATTTTTTCAATATATTCCAAAGTTTTTTGTTTTGAATATCCAAATTTTGAACTAAGCTCAAAACTATTAATAATATATTGTTTTAGCTGGTTTAATTGATTTGTGAAATTAGTTTTTGATTTTAGAGCCATTTCAGTTTTAAGAAGAGCATTGTAACAATTGCCACTACCAAGCATTGAGTAACAAGTTTCAAAACTGGAGCATTTAGTTGTAAGTATTTTATGCAAATACTTTTGTCCAAAATTTCCCAGCCATATTTCATTGCCATATGAATATGCTTCAAAGAACAAATTGTCATCTTTTTGAGGAGTATATTTTGCTTTTTTGTATAAGTCGTAGTAATTGAATGTTACTTCTATTCCACTCGCTTCGGCTGCATATCCAACTTTCACACAGGGTATAACTTTATTTATATAATAAAACAAATCAGGATTCTCCACTATAGGTTTAATATTATCAATACCATTTTGAATAATTGTTTGCAATTGATCTTGATATTCATCTATATAGTTGGCTATATCTCTTGATGTTTTTATTTTGTAAAACTGTTTTTGTGCTTCTACTAAAAGTGCCTTTTCTGGTTTATCTATTGATAAGTCTTTTATAAGTTTATCAAAATATGCCATAGTTCCTTGTTTTGAGAATTTTCCTGACGATTTAATTTTATAAATAGTTTCATCAAAAGTTGGTGGTTTCTTGGGACTACTTTCATCACCATGTATTGTTAAAATTCTTATTTCGTGGTTTTCTGTAAAATTAGTTTCAACATAATCCAAACTACCTCCAGCAATTGTTATAGCATCAAGTATTTCGCCATATTTAGATAAAGAAAACAATAACCAACTATCTGACATGTCTAAATTTTCTGTCCAAGTATGAACAATAAGCAAATTAATATCGTCTTTTTTAGGTAGTTTGACTATTGCCAAACCTTTACTTTTTTTTGATGAAAAATAGCCTCCTTGTTTCAAATATTTATGATAGCTTAGGTCTATTTCATATGATTTTTGCTTTTTAAATTCATTGTAAGTATATGGTAAACTAACTTGTTTTACATTAGATAATAGCTCATTGATTTTTTTCTCGTTTTCTAAATTAAATTTTTCTTCTATAATTTCACCTTCACTTGATATGATATATTTTACAATTTTACCTTTATAAAAATCATTTGATAGTTTATTTTCTTTAATAGTGTTATAAGTTTTCAACCAATTGGTTCGTTCAATTGTAGGAACAGCATCATCAAAACCTGTTGGATTATGAATAAGACATTCTGAGTACGAAGTATTTAGTGTTTGTTTTTTTGCTTCGGCTATTATTTTTTTACCTGTTATTTCGCCCGATTTATCCATTAGGTACATTTGGTATTGTTTAGTAAAAGTACTTTCTTTAGATGTAGCTTTTTCAGAAACATTAAAAACAATAAATATATCGGTATATATAAAAGGCATTTCAATTTTACCAAAATAATAATAATTGTTTTTGCCAGTATTATATTCATCTTCACTATTTTTTATATCCTTAATCAGCAATTTGAGATGCTCATATTCTATTAATTTCATTGACTTTTCATTGTAACTATTTTTGTCAATTTTTGTAGGATATTTTATTATATCAAAATTGGTATGAAATTCTTCATAAATTTCTGCTTCTGTTTTTTTATCAGTTTCATCTTTTTTGCTATCATTTGTATTGCTTCCACAAGCACTTATTATAAAAAGTGTGATAAATAATATTGATATTTGTTTCATTTTTAAAAACTATTGATTTATATATGTTAATCTTTGTATATGTGTGTATGATAATTTATTAATATACAGTTTATATGTTTTACTATTGTAATCCTATCTGATTTACATCAAGAGAGTATTATAAAAAAGTATAAAGTTTCTACGGCTACCCAGTAAAGTTTAACTTATCTATTTATCAATAAGTTGCAGAGCGCCAGAACTCACAAAAACAGTTTTCTTTTTCCAAAACAATCGCAAGTTAAAAGTTA
>JAOZVK010000292.1 GCA_029938185.1 Bacteroidales bacterium
GTAGCCTACTTGTTTTGTGTTTTTTTTACTCATTTAGTGCATTTTAAGATGTCGCAATAATTTATAAAGGTAAACAAAAATTCCAACATGTGCAATCAAAACTTAATATCACATAAAATACTTTTATTTGATTGCACAGGTCGAATTATATCATAATAAAAATTCCCTGTTTGCAAATCATATTTATCTTCTTGGTATGATGCAGGACGAGCTGATTGCAGGTCGAATAATGGCGATGTTAATAGACCATTCAGTGTTTGTCTTGAAAAAGTCTCGGCATTAAACGCTTGACTTACTTTTGTAATCCCTGTTTCTTTGTAGATTTTATAAAATACAGCATTTTTAGAAGCTCCCAGTGCAATTATTGGGCTGTGTGTTGTAAAAATCCATTGTATTTTTGGAAATAAACCTGTTATTTTTTTTACTATTTTAAATTCCCACTTTGGATGTAAGAAAGAACCAATTTCATCAACAAGCACAATACCTTTATAATTTTCAAATTTTGTTACTTCAGGCTGTATATCAATAAGACGTGCTAACAAATCAGAAATCCATATTAAAATACTTCTGTATCCATCTGACAATTGATTAAATTCTAAGTCAGTTTCTTTTTCTGTAAATTTGTATGTGTTTTTTTTTCTGTCTATCTGAATTTTAACTTTGTTTTCTAACAATTGTTCAAATTTTTCAAGAACTGTTTTTAGTTGTAATTTTCCAGTTTTTCTGTTTTCCGCAATTTCAATATCTTTAAAAAAATCTATAGGGCTTGTAAGGTAGCTGTCATAATTGAATAATGTTGAATAACCTGTTTCATCTTTCTCTTTGCTGTGTTTTCGCAAACGACTTACTCCATAAGCATAAACATTTTTATGAATACTGCTAAGATAATTGTTGAATTTGAATTTGTTGTTTTTATTATCTTTCAATTCTATTTCAAATTTTCCTGAATATTCATTAGTGTATGTATAAATATAATTAGAAGATAGAGCTTTCAATGCGAGAATAATTGCTTGTAAAATAATTGTTTTACCATCTCCGTTTTCTCCCAGTATATATATTTCTTTCTTATCAGATAGTTCTGAAATTTTAAAATCTTCGATGCAAAAATATTTTTTAATATGTATTTCATCAATATATTCAGAAACCTCATTCCTATATTTTTCTAATGCTCTTTTTAAATAAAACCTATAAGAAAAATTATTCAAATTTATTTCTTCATGTTCTTCTGGTTTTATTTCTTTGCTTTTTATTTTTTTTAACTCAACAACTTCAACAACCCTTTGAAAATATTTTATTAATTCTTGTTTTCTGTCTTCAATTATACTTTGGTGATTTAAACCTAAGTAATCAATTGTAATCTTAGCCCTTTCTTGATTTTCAAGAGAAGCATTTCTATTAACTAAAATTAAATGGCGTTCAAAATCTATTTTAAAATATTTTTCAAATTCATAGTCTTTGCTGTCTGGTCTAATAAGCAACTCGCTGTATTTCCTATTTTTAATTCTGTTAGTAACCAGATAAACAATATATAGGTTTTCCCATTCTAATTTATCTGATTTACTTTTAGGTATAAACCAGTCTATTTCTGCAATATCTTTATCAATGATTTTGTCAGTATAGGAACAATGATTATTTGTCATTATTAATAATTCAGTCCTAATTTTATCTCGCATGTCCTTTTTTCTCATATATTGCTCCCAGTTCAAATTGGGTTTAAACCATAAAGGTTGTCTTGGTCTGATGAATTTCTCCATTTTTAATATTTTATTTTTTGCATTGTTAGGCAAATCACAAATAATAATTAACCATTTACACTTGTTATTTTTTGTTTTTCTGATCAGTGTTCATTTTTTTTTCTCGTTCATAAAATTCTCTTTCTTGTTCAATTTTTTCAATTAATTCCTTTTCAGTTGGAAAGTAAAATTGATATTTTGATGCAAATATTTGTTTGTTGTCATTTAATAATGAATATTTTATTGTTGTTTCATTTTTTTCAGCACAAAGAATTAATCCGATTGTTGGATTATCATTTTGTTGTCTAATTTTTTCTTCGTATAGTCTAACATAGCTATCTATTTGTCCGATGTCTTGAAATGTTAATTTGCCAACTTTTAAATCAATTAACACAAAACATTTAAGCAAATAATTATAAAAAACTAAGTCTATAAAATAATGGTCATTTTCGTGAGAAATTCTTTGTTGTCTTGCTATAAATGAAAATCCTTTACCAAGTTCGAGTAAAAAATCCTGTAATTTATCAATCAAGGCTTGTTCTAAATCTGTTTCATAAATTTTTGTATTTAGCTTAAAACCAGTGAATTCTAAAACTAAAGGGTCTTTTATAATATCTTTGGGTTTACTTACTGTAATTCCAGTATTTGCAAGTCGCAAAATTTCTTCTTTATTTTTACTTGCGGTAATTATTTTAAATAATTCTGTATTAATTTGTCGTTCTAATTGTCTTGTTGTCCAATTACTATTTGCTGCTTCGTTCATATAAAACATTCGTTCAGTTTCATCTGTAACTTTAAGTAATAATCGGTAGTGTGTCCAAGATAATTCTTGACGAAGAATAGATTGTAAATAATGTGTTTTAGTGTTGTTAATCAATGAATTGTCAGATTTGCCACGCACTGCGTGACTAATTGGAAATAAGGAATAAAATTGTCGCATATATTTAAGATTTGCCATATTAAATCCCTTCTTCAACAATTGTTTTTCCGATTTCCCAATAAGCAATTATCATAGAGAAATTTATAGCTTTATAAGCAAAATTTCTTGCTTGTTCAATGATTTGCTTAATATCGTTTATTATAACCTTTTGAAGCATTTTTATGTTTTTGAAAGTTTATAGAAAATATTTTTTTTGTTAAAATTTATATTTTCTTGATTTATATATCTATTTTGAATATAATTTATTTCATTCGCAATTTCAGTATCTGTTAGTAATGAGTATGATGACCGATAACATTCTTGTAGTTTTTCTATGAGTAATTTTTTATTAATACTATTTCTAATAATAAGTTTCTCTGTATTTATACCGTTACAAAAAATTTTCGACATTTACTTATTCATAACTCTTTGATTAAGTTGCTTTTATATTAATGCGTAAGCAACTATAAATAGGTCGAAGACCTTATTTTATCTTTAATTCATCTTTAGCTTTAACATAAATATGTATTGTTATGAGCATTTTTTCATCTTTTTTTTACAAGATTAAAAACCATTTTAAAGGCAAAAAAACATTATCAGCTTTTATATCTATTTTGTCTATTGATGTATTTATTATTATTCCATATCTGTATTTAATATTACTTTTTGTTATTTGTTTTGTTGTTGTTTTATTAATACCTACTTCAATTAGAATAGGTTTATCTCCTGTATCTATAACGAAATCAGGATTTTTTTGTTTATTTTTGCTCGAAAAAGAGAGCATACTCTCAAATGATAATATTCTTTTTAGGTATAAAACAACTATATCTTCTAAGAGTTTGGCTGATGTTTCTTTTGTTTTTTATTTCCAATCAAAGATGATATTAATACTCGTCTTATTGAAGGAGTCATAAAAAAAACTTTCTTCATTTTGTTTAATGTATTCTATTTATCTGTTATTTGATTGTTTTATCTGCACATTTTATCAATGTTTTAATTTCATCTCCTGGCAATAATTTCACTTTTAACACTGGGTGAATAAGCTGTGTTTCAATTTGCTTTGGTGTTACTTTAGCATTTATTAAATTTTTTTGAATTTCTCCCATCACTTTTATTTAAGGTCTTCTACCTATTTAATGTTGCTTATTATTTTAATATTTGCACAATCAAAATTCCTTACTTTGACATTAAGGATACCTGCCTAAAACGATACTATTCTTAAAGTTTATTTACGCACAAATTTATTTTTATAATTTAATCAACTAATAATCAAGTATTATATAAAAAATATGCGTAAGCAACATCAAAAGGCTCGAAGAGCCAAACTTATTTAACTTTACGCAAATGAAAATCAATTAAATTGCCACTTCCATCTTTTATCTTTGCTTTACAATTTGCAACATTTTTTGCTCCTTGAACACATTCAAATAAATAGGCATTATAAAAACCTCCTTTGTCACACACTGCGTTTTCTGGTTGTTCCATAACAAGTTTTCCGTCTTTAAACGAAACATTTAATTTAGCAGTACATGTTCTTCCATCTTTTTTCTCTTCAACTAATGTAAGTTTTCCATTTCCCGATTTTTCAATATCAAAGTATAATGATATTTTGCAACTATCTACAGTACTGATTAATTCATTGCTACTTTTCCACCGACCTTCTGCAAAAGTTAAATCTTCGGGGTTTTCAGGTATTATCATTTCTGTACTTGATGTATCGCCTTTTAGAGCTTTGTCAAGTTGTAAAAGAGGACCTATTTTTTTTGTTGTAGACAATGGCTTGGCTGTATTTACCAACAATTCAATTATCTGTTTTGCTTTATATTCAGGGTATTTTGTTTTCATCAATGCAACTGCACCAGCAACAATAGGAGAAGCCATACTAGTTCCTTGCAAAAATTTATAGTCATTATTTGGGCTTGCACTATATATTTCGACACCTGGTGCACTGATGGTAGACATTTCGCCAAAATTACTAAATGATGCTCTTTTGATGCTGGGATCAATTGCCGAAACTATTATCGTATTTTTAGAACGTGCTCCTGGGTCTATTCCTGTAACAATATTGCTATTACCAGCTGCTTGAACAATTATTAAATCTTTTTCGAGTGCAAAACTATATAGGTCGTTCCAGAAAATAGCTTCATCAGGATATAAACTTTTAGCAAGTTTTTTTTGCTCATCTATTGGCATTGCAGCTACTTCGTCAGGAAACATCATACCTAATGACATGTTTATAACATCAGCATTGTGATGAATAGCATATAATATTCCACTAACAATATATAAGGAACTCATCATTCCATTTTTATCGGCAACCTGAATTGGCATAAACTTGCAATTTGGAGCTATACCTGATACTCCTTGACCATTATTTGCAATTCCAATAGCTGTTGCTGCTACATGTGTACCATGTTCACCTCCTTGTTTCCCAACAGGGTGTACATCTTTTGAGTGTAATGGCACATTCCAGGGGAGTACTATTTTATCTTTAAATTCAGGGTGATTTAGGTCAAAACCATTGTCAATAACAGCTACAATTATTTTATCAGAGCCTTTTGAAATATCCCAAGCACTATATGCTTTGATTACATCAAAATACCAGCTTTTTTTGCTATCGGCAAAACCAGGGTCGCTTGGTTTATCTTTTCTGTCAAATAATGATTCTGCAAATACTAATTTTGTTCCATCAATTTTTTTTATACTATCAAGCCATTGTTTCCATTGTCCTTCAGGAGTTTTTACTTGAATTAAATTAATAACAGTATCATAATAAACAATTTCAAGATTGTCTTTGTATTTTGCAATTAGTTTTTCAGAATATTCTTTAAGATTTATATTTTTATCTATTGCAACATTAACTTTGTCATTTAATATTTTTCTTTTTACTGGGTCTTCTGGGTCTACATCAACTTTTGTTGTATCAATTGGTGGAACAACATCTGGTTTGTCGGGTAATGTTGATATTGAACTATCTTTTAAAAATAAAAAATAAAGTAAAGCTAAGAGTAAAGCCATAATTAATGCACCGATTAACATCCAAAGCCATGCAGGTTTACTTTTTTTAGTTTCGTTTTTGTTTTCTTCTTTGGTATTATTTGTTGTTTGATTATTATCTGTTGATTGATTATCTGTTGATTGTGTTTCAATTTTATTAGTTTCGTCAAGTTGTTTCTCTAATTTAATTTTATCGTCTTTTACTATTTCATTATTATTTTCAGTAACAGGTGGTGTTGTAAATGTCTTGCCAACTGGCGGTGCTAAAACTTTACTTAACTGAAATTGACCTTTTTGTGTTTTTTCGGAATTAAAACCCCATAAAACAAGTACTATTTTTCCACTTTCAACAACAACACAATTAATGTCAGGTACTTCAATAGCCAATAGTAGCAATTCTCCGAGTTCTTTTGTATTTGGTTCTTCGCTTAGTTGCAATTCTTTTGCAAACTTTTTTATTTTGTTGAGCATTGATGATAATTTTGCTTTTATCTGCTCTTGTTCCTGTTCTGGCAGTTTGGAAAAAGTATTTCCTTTTGATATATAATCAGACATCCAATGAGCTTTGCCATGATTTTGTAATATTTCGTTGCTTACAACAGGTTCGCTTAATAATTGAGCAAATTCATCTCCAAGTTTTTCTAATAATATTGATTTTAGTTGATTATATCTTTTAAAAACTGGTTCTCCGTACCATATTATTGGACGATATTCATTAAGTTCTATTGAAAATATTATTTTTTTTGTTGACATAGTTTCTTTATTTAAAGGACTTAAGGTCTTCGACCTATTTAATGTTGCTTACGCATTCTATTAATATTCTAATAAGGTCTTTGACCTAATTTAATGTGGCTTATGCATTTTTGCAAACTACTGTCATATAGTTAATTGTATAAAAACAAATGTCTAAAAACTTTTGTTAGACTACTCATAATCAATAAGCCTAAAACTTTAATATTTTTTAACAAAATTATTATTACTTAAAATTCTAATAAAAGTATATAATTAAATTTATTAACGCAAATATATTATTTTTTTTGACTCTTCGAGTCTTTTTACGTTGCTTACGCAAAACTAATTTCATTATTATTGATTATCAGTTAATTAAAAAGCAAAAATAAATTTGTGCGTAAATAAACTTAATGAAGCTTTTTTTTATTATAAATGTTTATTTTGTATGTTAAAAGTATATCTAAGTTTTCGACCTATTTATAGTTTCTTATGCATTAGTACAAAGATAATTTAATCAGGAGGTTATGAATAAGTAAATGTCGAAAAACTTTTGTAACAGTACTTAATTTGCAGTAATAAAAAAATATTTTTCATTGGCAAACATGACAAATATGAATTTGAATATGATTTAATATCAAAAAAGAAAAAAACGAAAACCATTAAATAGTCATTATTTATACGATAGGTTTAAATATGGAGTTTTTTATACCAGAAAAGGTAAATTATTTATATATTAGGCAATTCACAATAAATAATTAGCCAATTTGCACGCAGGTATTTTAAGCTTTAACAATTCAAAAAATACAATAATATCCAGAACTCACAAAAACAGTTTTCTTTTTCCAAAACAATCGCAAGTTAAA
>JAOZVK010000293.1 GCA_029938185.1 Bacteroidales bacterium
CCTATTTCCGTTAGCACCAACTCAATACAACAATCATATGAAATCAAAACCGACATATCAAGAATTAGAAAAGGAAATTGCAATTCTTCGCAAAGAAAAACCCGAAAAAAGCAAACTACAATTACAAGAACGAAATAAAGAATTAGAAGGAATATATTCATTAGGGCTAATAACAGAAAAATATGAAAACCCCGATGATATTTACACAGAATTTGTAAATGTAATTGTCCCTGAAAGTATGCAATTTTCCGATAAAGTTTTTGTTTCGCTTGAAATTGATACTCAAAAATATTGTAACATTGAAAACTATAATCAGCCAAAAGACAGAAAATATTTATCAGCCAAAATTAATCTTTTCAAAAAGCAAATTGGCAGATTAATAGTAACTCATATTGAAGATTTGCCTTTTATTGAAATATTTGAACAAAAACTAATAAATGCCTATGCCGAAAGAATATCAAAAATTACAGAACGAATTAAAGCTGAAAAGGAACTCAAACAACAAAACGAAGAATACTCTAAACTGAATGAAGCATATAAAATAACAAACGAGAAACGAAAAATTGCCAAAGAAAAAGCCGAAAAAAGTGAAGAGCAATTTAGACAGTTGTTTGAAAACATGGAACAAGGTTTTGCATTGCACGAAATGATTTATGATAAAAACAATAACCCAATTGATTACCGATTTATTATCTTAAACGATGCATTTGAAAAATTAACAGGTCTTAAAAAAGTTAATTTAATCGGTAAAACGGTAAAAGAAATAATGTCAAATACTGAACAGCTATGGATAGATAATTATGGAAAAGTTGCAAAAACAGGCATCCCTTATCACTTTGAAAACTATTCGCAAGAATTAGATAAACATTATAATGTTGTAGCGTATTCGCCCAGAAAAGATTTTTTTGCTGTAATATTTTCAGACGTAACACAAATCAAAGAGTTTCAAAATGAGATAATTAAAGCCAAAGAAAATGCAGAAGAAAGCGACCAACTTAAAACTGAATTTATAAATAATATGTCGCATGAAATACGAACACCAATGAATGCAATTCTCGGTTTTTCTGGTTTTCTTAACAATTCAAATTTAACAAATGAGAAAAGAAAACATTACACAAGCATTATTCAAAGTAGCGGAAACCAATTATTGCAAATTATTGACGATATTTTAGAAATTTCTCAACTTGGAACAAAACAGGTAAAAATATCAGAAAAAGAAATCTGTTTAAATGATTTATTTTTAGAGCTTTTTTCAATTTTCGACATTAAGGCAAAAGAAAACAAAACACCTTTATATTTAAACAAAGGACTTTCTGACAACGAAAGTGTAATATTGACAGACGAAACAAAACTCAATAAAATTCTAAATAACTTACTTGAAAATGCTTTAAAATTTACAAACGAAGGATTTATTGAATTTGGCTACAAAATAAAAAATGAAGAAATAGAAATCTATGTTAAAGTCACAGGAATAGGAATAAAGCCTGAAAGTCAAAAAATAATATTTGACAGATTTTCGCAAGAAGAAAAAGGATTATCACGAAAAGTTGGCGGATTAGGTCTTGGATTATCAATAGCCAAAGAAAATGCAGAATTACTTAGCGGTAAAATTACATTAAAATCCGAAAAAAGAAAAGGTGCAATTTTTTATGTTACAATTCCTTATAAACCTGTTAATCACAAGCATAAAAACGACAATTCAAATACTGACAAAACCAGAACGACAAAAAAACAAGACAAATACACAATTCTAATCGTAGAAGATGAAGAAGTAAATTATTTGTATATTGACACATTACTCGAAGATTTTGAACTTAATTTGAGAACTTTACACGCAAAACACGGAAAAGAAGCCGTTGAAATATGTAAGGAAAATACTGAAATAGACTTTGTTTTAATGGACATGAAAATGCCGATAATGAAAGGATTTGAAGCAACAAAATTAATCAAAGAATTTCGTCCAAATTTACCAATAGTTGCACAAACAGCATATTCTACAAGAGATGAAAAAGAACAAGCATTTTCGTCAGGTTGCGATGATTTTATTTCAAAACCGATAAGCGAAGAAACTTTAAGCGGAATAATTAATAAATACTTGATAGCAAGTAAATAACATTTAATCAATATGATAACAAAAATAAATATTCGCAGTCCCGATAAAAAACATTCTTAATTCGGCACAATGATAAATTAACAATATTCACTAACGGACAGATAAAAGGTGCTAACATTGTGCTGGTTGTCAGTGGCACATATCCGTTAAGGCTAACTAAACAAAACCGAATTATAAGCTCTAAAAATAAAGATTATTAAAATGAAAAAGAGCGAAGAAAATACAATTTTTAAATCCTTATTTCAAGATAATTTTTCGATAATGTTGCTTATAAATCCAGAAAACGGACAAATAATTGAAGCAAATAAATCGGCATGTAAATTTTATGGATATTCATATAACAAAATTACACAACTGAATATAAATCAAATAAATACGTTGTCAAAGAATGAAATTAAACAAAATTTAGAAAATGCAGTGATTGCAAAACAAAACAAATTTATTTTTAAACATAAACTATCAAACGGACAAATAAAAGACGTTGAAGTTCATAGCGGAAAGATAAACTATTTCGGTAAAAATGTTTTATATTCAACAATATATGACATAACAGAAAAGATTAACGCAGAAAGAAAATTACAAACTGTTGAAACAAAATTATCACGTTTTTTAAACAATTTTCCTGGTATTTGTTTCATAAAAGATACAGAACACAGATATATTTTTGCGAACAAAGAATACGAAAGAATTTTTAATCTTCCTGCAAATTGGAAAAATAAAACAGGCACAGAATTAAATTTACATTCACCTGAAATTATCAAAAATTTTGAACAAAATGACAAAATTGTTCTACAAAATAATAAGGAAATTAGAATAATAGAAAAAGTTCCGATTAAAAATAAATTGCACCATTGGCTGGTTATTAAATTTCTGCTCAACAACCAAAATGTGAAATTTGTTGCAGGAATTGGAATTGACATCACGCAACGAGTTGAAACAGAGATAGAATTAGGAAAAGCCAAAGAAAAAGCAGAAGAAAATGATAACTTGAAAACAGAATTTCTGAATAATTTATCACACGAAATTAGAACCCCAATGAATGCAATTTTGGGATTTGCAAGTATTCTTAAAAAACAAGATATTACACAAGAAAAAAGATGCAAATATTCAGAAATAATTCAAGAAAGTGGAGTGCAGCTTTTACAAATAATTGAAGATATTTTAGAATTTTCGGAATTAAACACAAATCAAGCAAAAAAAAGTAATGAAAATGTTTATATTACGCAAATATTCAGTGATTTAAGACCTATTTTTCAAAAAAAAGCATCCGCAAAAAATCTAATATTTCAGATAAAAGACAATTTTTCAGAAAACGAAATTTTTCTTTTTACGGATAAACTTAGATTAAAAAACATAGTGACAAAATTGATAGAAAATGCGTTAAAATTCACCGATACCGGTTTTATAGAGATAGGTTACAGTCTGATTGATAACAATATAGAATTTTATGTAAAAGATACTGGAATTGGAATAAACAAGAATAAACAAGAAAAAATATTTGATTGTTTTTCGCAGGAAGAGAGTAGTTTAACGAGAAAATCGGGTGGATTAGGATTAGGTTTATCAATCGTTAAAAAAAATGTAGAACTTTTAAACGGAAAAATATATTTAAAAACAGAGAAAGGAAAAGGAACAACATTTTTCTTTACAATTCCTCATAAACAGATAAATACAGAAATAATAAATAACACAAATAATATTACAACAGTAAAAAAACGAGATAATTATACCATTTTAATAGCAGAAGATGAAGAAATAAATTATTTTTACATTGTAACTTTGCTCGAAGATTTAAACATAAATTTCTCTTTTTTGCACGCAAGAAATGGAAAAGAAGCCGTTAGAATTTGTGAAAATCAAGAAAATATAGACCTGATATTAATGGACATAAAAATGCCAATAATGAATGGATACCAGGCAACAAGAGAAATAAAAATTAGAAAACCTGATTTAAAAATAATTGCACAAACAGCTTTTTCGACAAGAGAAGATATGGAAAAAGCAAAAAATGCAGGCTGTGATGATTTTACAACGCAAATACTATTTGTTTGATAATCATAAAAAAGAAATGGAACTTTATCAATTCATAAAAACTAAAGCTACTTCTTTTATTCGATAAATTATTTAGATAGCAGATTGTTTTTTCAGACAAATTAGAACGAAATAGTCTGAGAATAATTTTTTTCGTTTCACTTCAAAAATTTATTCTCAAACGATTTCATTCTTTTTTAATCAGATAGATAAGTCAAATATCGGGACGATTGATAGACAGAAAAGAAATAGCCCTAACATTGTGCTGGGTGTCAGTGGTTTTGTAGTTTTTTTTCGTGCTTCGCACTCAAAAAAAACTACAAAACCACCGCCACCAGCACATTTCCGTTAAGGGCAATAAAAAAAAGAAACGAAAAAAACAACAAATATTCATAAAGAAATGTATATTTGCGTTTTCAATTCATCCTACTAAAATTTCAAATGGCAAAAATTAAAATAACAGCATTAGGTATTTATACAGAACTGATAGAGAACTTCAAAATTAAAGAAAAAATAGGAAGTGTAGAAATTAAATTAGGAAATATTACTGCCAAATATAATGGAAAAGATGCAATCGGCGATTTACTACAAGAGTGGCTTGGAGAATGGCTGATAAGTAAGAATTATTATTTTAGAACAAAAGAAAACACACAGGAATTTCCCGATTTTCTTCTTTCTGAAAGCGATACAACCGATTTTTTAGAACTGAAAACATTTAATGCAAATGCAAGTCCTGCATTTGATATTGCAAACTTTGATTCCTACTGTACTTCATTACTGATTATTCCAGAAAGAATAGAAGCTGATTATTTGATTTTTAGTTATAAAATGACAAATTCAGAACTTTCAATAGATAATGTTTGGCTGAAAAAAGTTTGGGAAATGGCAAGTCCATCAGGGAAAGACCCTGTGAAATTACAAGTAAAAAGAGGTCAAATTTATAATATTAGACCCTCCACTTGGTATTCAAATAGATTAAAATTTCAACCTTTTGATAGCAAAAATGATTTTCTAAAAGCAATTTCAGAAACTCATAAAAAATATCCTCAATGCGACCAATACAAGAAAAATTGGTTGAAAATTGTAAAAAAAAAATATTTTCACAATACAGGAATTAAGCTGTAACTTCTGTTGCTATAAGACTATTATCCTTTATGGTTTTGGCTATTTTAATAGCGTCCAGAACCCTATTTGCTATCGCTTTTAAAACAGGGACAACAACTGTGTTTCCTAATAAATCATAAGCAAAATTTGCTTTAACAGGTATTTTATAACTATCAGGATAGCCAAAAATTCTCAAACCTTCTTTAATTGTTAGCTTTCTGACTCCCTCTCCGTCAGGAACAACAATTTTACTCATATCAGTTGCTACAAGAGTTGGTGCAATATCATCTGGATTTAATATTTTATTAATCTCAAAGCTCAATTTTCCAGTTACAATATTATATCCTTTCGGTTTTGTTTCATCATAAACACGAGAAGTTACAATCCCTGTTTCTAAGACCTCTTTTACTAACTTCTTAGGATGCTCAAATTTTAAATAACCTTTATCAACCAAGTCATCTAACAATTCTTTTAAATCAGAACTTTCAAATAAATTATTTGCCGGAGCAAAGGTTTGAATTTGTTTTAAAGTTAAGGGCATTCCATCCATCCAATCAATACCTATTTCTACCGCCCATTGTTTTTTTCGGCGTGCTTTAAATAATTTATTTAATAAAATAATTTGTTCTTTACTACATTTGCCTTTAATACCAATATCCCAACTATGAATATTATTCTCGCCCCCTCTTTTATCTTTTATTGATTTCCCATATAATTCTTTTATCGAAAAATAAGAAAATAATTTTTTGGTAAAATAAGTATCCATTGTTTCCTTTCCATTTTCTAAAACATCTTTTAAAACCTTAAAAGTAGGATTGAAATTGTCTAACGAAACTTTATTTTTCTTTGTTCCGACAATGAAAATTCTTTTACGTGATTGAGGAACTCCAAAATTAACAGAATCTAAAACTTTCCAAGAAACTTGATAATCAAGTTCTTCCTCAAGTTTATATAAAATTGTCTTTAAAGTACGTCCTATTTTATCTTTTTTATTCTCTAAATCATGTTTAACTAAACCTTCAACATTTTCAAGAATAAAACCTTGTGGTTTTTTATATCTTAAAATTCTTTCAACTTCAAAAAATAAAGTTCCTCTTGTATCTGCAAATCCATTTCTTTTTCCTCCTGCACTAAAAGGTTGGCAAGGAAATCCAGCAAACAGAAAATCAAAATCAGGAATATCTTCATTTTTTAGCTGAAAAATATCTCCTATAAAAGTTTCGTGTTGGTGATTATACTTCAAAGTTTGAATTGCATATGGTTTAATTTCAGAAGTTAAAAGACATTCCGTTTCAATACCTCTTTCTTTACAAGCTTGTTCAAATCCAATACGAATCCCTCCAAGACCTGCAAATAAATCTATAAATTTCAATTTTTTACTCATCATTCTTAATTTTATACTCAACATCCAATTCTGTAACAAGGCTTAAATTTGATTTAAAATCTTCTATTTCAAACTTGGTACAACCGATTGCAGAAAGGCATTGTAAAAAGAAAGAAGCACTAAAAGTTCCTCTACTAATTTTACTTGTAATACCTGACTGTGTTTCTTTTAAGCCTTGTTCGTTTAAAAGGGAAACTAAATTAGAAGTAGTAATACCTCTTTTAACTAATTCGGACTTTAAAAGTCTCTTTACTTTATCGTTTGAATAAATCATTTATTTAAATTTTATTCTGCAATTATAGTCTATTATTCCCATATATGCAAATAATCAGACAGAAATAACATTAACAATATTATAATTCTTCATTTTAAACTGTATTTACTGGATTGATGAACGACTAAATGCCCTTAACATTTGCTTGCAGGTAACTGTTTTTTAGTACATACGTATTTCAAAGTTAAATACTTTTTATGTACCTTTGTACTATATTTTATGGAACGAGCTTTTTAAAAAAAACAGCTCCCGCAGTAGCAGTTTCCGTTATGCACAACGCCAAATCGGAAACAAAAATTGTTAGAGAAAGATTTTTTTCAACCCGAT
>JAOZVK010000294.1 GCA_029938185.1 Bacteroidales bacterium
TTAATACCGATTTTTCAAATATAAATATTAAAAAAGACTCCCAACAAGCAACAGATGTAGGAGCATTAGCATTTACACAAGGAGACAGTGTACACTTTGCACCTGGACAATTTAAGCCCGAAACCAAAAAAGGACAAGAGCTTATAGGACACGAGTTTGCCCATGTAGTACAACAAAGAGAAGGCAAAGTAAAGGCAAATAAACAAATAGGCAAATTTCCTGTAAACGATAACAAAGATTTAGAAAAACAAGCAGACGAACAAGGAAAAAAAGCTGCTGATGGGGTTTTGCAGAGGAAAGAAAAGAATGAAACAATACAGACGAAAGGAGTAAATATTAATGATGACCCTGCTTTGGAGAAAGAGGCGGATGAACAAGGAAAAAAAGCTGTTGATGGTGCTTCGGAGAAAAAAGAAATCGGAATTTCTGTTATAGAAAATATACCTCCAGATGGAGGAAAACGAAAAGCAAGGAAAGCAAAAAGAGCTAAGAGAAAAAGACAAAAAGATAGGGAAAAATATAAAAGAATTTCTAAAAAATTGAGAAAAAGAAATGATAAATTAAAAGCTAAAGGTTGGTCACTTGAAAGAATTTCTCTTGAAAATTATAATAAGAGATTAGATAGATTAGAAAGAAGTTATAGTCCCACAACAGGATGGAGTAAAGAATACGAGCTACTAAAAGCAGAAGAAGTAGCTAGTGTAAGAGAGCTGAATTTTAGTGCAAACGAACATAGGGGAGAAAAAACATTTCATGTTAAAATTGACAGAGGCACTCAAAATGGTAAAATGATTATAAAATTTGATCCTTTAGCGATTCCTGATGCATTAACAATTTATCATATATCAGGAAAGAAAAGAAAAATTTTAGTTAAAATAGAAATGTCAAATGATGAAAGTGAAATAGAAGTAGATTTAAAAAATATTCATTCTGATGATCTTATTTTTGAGGTTACTTCAGAAAATTCCAAAAATAATAATACTGCTTGGCTGATAGATTTAGTAATAAATACAACAAAATTTAAAGAGGGAAGAATTGAAGAACATCTGATAAAATATCAACCCTTACCAATAAAAAAATAAAAATAATGAAATCTATATTTTTTATACTGCTATTATGTGTATCAACACACATTTTCTCACAAAAAGATACTATAAAATATTGTGGTACAGTCAATATTCCATATGATTATAAAATGTACCGACCTTATAGCTATGCTATACGCGGATATATTGTCAAGCATAAAGATTCAACTGATTTTGGAATTTATGAAAGCTATAAATTAAAAGAAAGTTTTTGGCGTTATCATTTTAACGAAGAGATTTATATTGAACCATATACTCATCATAAGCTTGATGGTAATTATTGGGTTTATGATACCGACTCTGTATTACTTTTTAAGATGTATTGTAAAGAGGGGTTTAATGGCGAGGCTATATACTACTCTGATGGTAAAATTAATAAGCAAGTAAATTATAAAGCAGGAAAATATCATGGAGCAGTACTTCTCTATGATGTAAAAGAAAGACTTTACCTGAAAAATAATTACAAAAATGGGGTAAAATGGGGAAACTGTATACATTATTATAAAAATGGAAAAGCTTCATGTATTGATAATTATGAAAATGGAATATTGTTAAAAACTACTAATTATCGTAGAAATGGAACAGTCTCTTCAATAATGAGTTATACTAACAATAATATTTCGACTATTGAAGATTACAGAAGAAATGGCATTTTACGTAAAAAACGTATTTATAGTAATACTTCTAAAAAAACCAATGATTCTATTAATATTTTTGACAGTAATGGGTTAAAACAAGGATTATGGACTTATCATTTGAATAACAAAATTTATGTTGATACTTATGTTAATGATACAATTGATGGTAATTGTTGGGTTTTTGATGAAGATAGTCTACTGATTTGCAATATATATCGTAAATCAAATTCTAATATAGAAGCAAAATATTATTCAAAAAACAAAATTTATAAACATATAATTTATGGAAAAGACAATTATAAAGAATTGATTTATTATGATAAAAAAGATAGAATAATAGAAAAAATTAGCTACGTGAATGGAGTAAAGTTTGGCTATTATGCTTACTTTTACATAGGTAAAAAAGCAATAATTGATGTCTGTACAAACAACTTGATTATGAAGAGTTCTTATTTTCGTATTGATGGAAGTATTAAATCAAAAATATGTCGTGACAGTAATATTGTAAGATATAAATATTATAGACGCAATGGAAGTTTATATGAAGAAAACATTAGGGATAATGATAAAAAATTCAGCGAATATTATATAAAAACAAATTATTATGATAGAAATGGGGAAAAGATAAACAATAATAATAATTTATTTTTTTATGAATACGATTCAAAAGTTTATGAGTCATTAAAAAAAGCTATAGCAGAAAAAGACAAGGTTTATATATTGAACCTATCACACAAAGAACTTGAATATATTCCATCTGAAATTTTAGCTTTAAAAAATATTAAAATTCTACATCTTAGTTATAATAAAATCAGAGTGATACCTAATGAGATAGGTGGTTTTAATAATCTTGAATCTTTATATATAAATTCTAATAAAATAATATCGCTGCCTGATTCTATTGAAAATTTGACAAATTTAAAAATTTTACATGCTAGTAATAATTTACTCACCAAACTGCCCGACAGAATTGGGGAACTTTCAAATCTTTACGGTTTAACACTCATAAATAATAGATTAAAAACCTTACCTTCAACACTTATAAATCTAACAAAATTAAAATATCTTTCATTAACAGGTAATAAATTGTCATCTATACCTTCTAATATTGGCAATTTATCAGAACTGGAAGATTTAAGTTTTTCAACAAATGAAATTCAGGAATTACCAAAATCAATAGGAAAACTGAAAAAGATAGTAATTCTATACCTTTCAGATAATCAACTTAAATCAATACCAGATGAAATCGGACAATTAACTAAACTATTATTATTAGATTTAACTAATAATAATATTGAAAAAATACCTAACAATATATCAAATTTAAAGGAATTAGAAGTTTTAATGCTTTCTAAAAATAAAATAACTGAATTACCAAATGATATTTTCAAACTTGGGAAACTTAAAATACTTTATTTATCTGAAAATAATATTACTGAACTACAGGATGGGTTTTTTGAACTTAGGAATCTTAAGAGATTATATTTGTCAAATAATAAAATAACAGTATTACCAAATGATATTTTCAAACTTATAAAACTTGAAAAGCTTAATATATCTAATAATAATATTACTGAATTACCTAATGGGATTTTTAAACTTGAAAAACTTAAAAGCTTGGATCTATCAAATAATAAAATTAAAACTATACCGAAAGGAATTTTGAATTTAAAAAATTTAAGATATTTGAATCTAAAGGGAAATCCGATTGACAACATTAATTTTTTGATTAAAAAATTACCTAAAACAAAAATTGTTTATTAAGTGTGTCAGATATACAAATTTTTGACATATCTAACATAAATATTAAAAAAGACTCCCAACAAGCAACAGATGTAGGAGCATTAGCATTTACACAAGGCGACAGTGTACACTTTGCACCCGGACAATTTAAGCCCGAAACCAAAAAAGGACAAGAACTTATAGGACACGAATTTGCCCATGTAGTACAACAAAGAGAAGGCAAAGTAAAGGCAAATAAACAAATTGGTAAGTTTCCGATAAACGACAATAAAAATTTAGAAAAACAAGCAGACGAACAAGGAAAAAAAGCTGCTGATGGGGTTTTGGACGAAGAAAGCTCAGAGCCTACTCCGACAGATTATTACGATATAAAAACTGGTGAACATATAGAACATGTTATAGATGGTAGTAATCTAATCGTAGCTATTGATAAAACTGAGTATAAAGCTCTTTCAACAATATTTTCTATATCAAACATTACATTAGATCCTGAAATTAGAGCTTATAATTTTTATGTCTATATAATGAAACATTCAAAAACAGCAAGAGATACGGGTATGACAAAAGAAGAGTTGAATATAAGGGCTTTTTTATCAACTATTCGTAGTACTGAAAATGCAGGACACAAACCTTTAGAATATAATGTTCAATATGGTGGAGGTACATTTACTAATTTAAAATATGATAAAGATGACCCTAAAGCAGTTAAAGCTTATAGTAAACATCCAAATAAAAAAATTAAGAAATGGGGACAAACATCTTCAGCAGCTGGTGCATATCAATTTTTAGGAGGAAAAAAATATTGGGGTTCTTTAGATTTACCAGATTTTACACCAATTAGTCAAGACAAAGGAGTTTTAATTATTATTACAAAGCGAAACAACACTAAAAAATCAAAAGGAGTTGTTGAAGATATCAAAACAGGTAATATTTTAAGTGCTGCAAATAAACTTAATGGCATATGGACATCATTACCTGGTGGAAAACAAGAAGCTATAAATGAAAATGAATTCATGAGTAAATTTAAAGCAAATTTAATTAATGAGTTAAATGGAAATTCAATTATATATACTCCAGTAGGGGAATTAAAATTTTAAATAAATATGAAAAAAACACCATTAGTTATAGTGTTGATAATCATTTTTTTGAGTGGATGTAATTATCAATTAAATCAAAAAGAGTCAGTAAATAAAGATTTAAAAGAAAAAAAAGAAAAAAAAACTTCGAATTTAAATATAGGTAATATAGAAGTACTGCCTAACACTATTGGTTGGGTTGGTGGAGGTGACTTTTATTTAGCTTTTTCTCCAAATGAAGTCCATTTTATATTTAATGGGACTTGTGCCTATTGGTATCCTTCAATAATAATAAAAAATGAAATAATTTTTTACTGGGCAAAGAACGAAGATTGTACCTTTGACAGAGGTTTATCAAAAAAATTTAAAAATATCAAAAATCCTGAATTAGGCAAACCATTTGGTAAAATAAAATTACTTAATGACTCTACATTATTCATTGATTATTATTATACAGACTGGGTAAAAAAAATTAATATTGAAGAGTCTGAAACCATTGATACTTTGTTTCCTTCTTATATTGAAAGAGTAGACATCTGTCTTAAATAACATCCACATAATTAATAAATTACGATAATAAAAAAAATCTTTAACTAATTATTTTATTGTATAATTGTTATATTTATTGTACATTTGTTAGTTTAATTAAAAATATCATGACTATATATGGAAAGCTCATTTAATACCAACTTTTCAAATATAAACATTAAAAAAGACTCCCAACAAGCAACAGATACAGATGCATTAGCATTTACACAAGGCAACAATGTACACTTTGCACCCGAACAATTAAAACCCGAAACCAAAAAAGGACAAGAACTTATAGGACACGAGTTTGCTCATGTAGTACAACAAAGAGAAGGCAAAGTAAAGGCAAATAAACAAATTGATAAGTTTCCGATAAACGACAATAAAGATTTAGAAAAACAAGCAGACGAACAAGGAAAAAAAGCCGACCTGTGCAATCAAAACATGATTAAGCTACCATTTTAAATTTTATCTCGCCGTTCTCTATCCAATTTTTTGTTTCGTTATTTTTTTTTGTTGCAGTTAAAACTCCAAGTGAATTAGAACCTGTTTTTGACCACGACATACCATTTTTTTTCTGTCGATTAGCAATAAGCAAATCGTTTTCTTTTTCCGCCTTGTTACTTGAATTTCTTAAATTTAATTTTTTTCTCAATGCGTAATTTGGGATATAATCATAGTTTCGTTCATAATATCCTTTTAAAATTCTTAATGCGTCTTGGTTTTTAATATAATTATTTGGGATTTCATCAATTATTTCATAAACCTTTTCAATACAGCCATACCAACTGTAATATAATAACTTACCAAGTATTTTATTTCTTTCTTTTGTATTATTCATTGCTAGACTTAACTGCGTCTCACATTTTTTTTTTAAGTGGTACCAATCTAAAATAAAACTATAATTAGACTTCCATGTTAATTTTTCTATGATAGTAGTGTAAAGACTTCTTTGACCGTCTAAAAAAAACATCCAATTTGTCTCTAATAATTTATTGAACAATAAAAAACCGATTATAGTTATAAGTATATTATTAATTCCTTTATTTATAAAGGAATAGTGCCCATCTTTATTTTCAACATGAGCAACTGTGTTGTAAGCATAATTTTGCTTTTTCTTTTTTTCCTTTAGTGTTTCAGCTTCTTCTTTTGTTTGTTCAGGAATATTTTCTAATTCTTTTTCGCTTTTTATTTTCGCTGTTTCTCTTTCTATTTTTTGTTTCTTAACACAAATATCATCAATACTAATGTTAGTTGTATGTTCTGAATCTTCAAATTTTACATTCCCTACTGTCAAAGAGTTAGCCAATTTTTCATCAGAAAGCTCGCTTTTTAATTCTGATAGCTTTTCTTGAACTTTATTCTCGTTAAGTTCTTTAAAATCACTATTATCTATATTTTTATCTGCTATAGGACAAGCATTGTTCGTAAAATTATTATTTTCTAAAATAATTGATACTTTTTTATTTAACTTTTCATTTATAGCTCTTGCCTCTTGTTCCACACCAGAATTTACTGTTCTATAAGGCGTGCCACCTTGTGGCTGATACCGAACACGATTTAACAAGTTTGTTGTCTTACGATAAGATTTATCACAACTTCCTTGAAAATATGCAAGTTCTTTAAAACCACCAGTCTTATAATACTCTTTTCCCTTTTGTGGAACAAATAAATTATCAGAAGAATTGTTAGCATTATATATTTTAAAATTAAAACGTCCTACTTCACCATCCACTTTAAAAATTTTCTCTTCTATTGTTGTGTCTTTATTATTGGCGATTTCTATGCTTTTTTTTTGATAACTCACTCAAATAATTAGAAATAACATCTCTAATGGCGACTGAATTAGCTTGCAATAAAGCTTGCTCACTTCTATCTATTAAATTTTTTTTATCTTGACTAAATATTATCTCAAAATTACCATCAGCTATTTTCAATGGAGTAGAATTTGCGTCTTCAAGAGTATCTTCAAATTCAATTTTTATTTTTATCTTTGTGTTTTGCATAACTAAATTTATATATTTTTACAAAGATAGTTATATTTTCCAACTAATTGTATCTCAAATATTAGGATTTTGATTGCACAGGTCGAAAATGTTCCATAATCTCTTTACTCAAATGTTATCCTTGTCGTTGGCATAAGA
>JAOZVK010000295.1 GCA_029938185.1 Bacteroidales bacterium
TCAAAAAGTAAGCTCTATACTAAATAGGTAAAAACTTTTGTATGGGTGCTTAGTTGTTTATTATGGACACACTTAAATAGAACTTAATCTAAACTATTTTTTTCTTTGCTTTTTTTCGGGAAAATATTAAACAAGTTTATTATTTTTATATAACTGAAAAAAACCAAATTTTGGTCTAATTTTTTTTTCACTTATTTAATGTTGCTTACCTATTCTTTTACCACTCAAACAATACGCAATTTAACAAAATATAAATGTCGAAAATTATTTATGTTGAATAAGTAAAATTAAGTATTTTTTGTTATACAATAAATTGATATTTTTATACTTCTTAAGCTAATAAAAAACATGGTTAATATTAAAAAATACTATAACTAAACTTATAAGTAATGTTACAAAAGTTTTCCGACATTTACTTATTCATAACTCCCTGATTAGATTGCTTTTGTACTAATGCGTAAGCAATTATAAATAGGTCGAAGACCTTACCATCTTATAAAAGATGTAGATAGAATTGATTTAATATTCAATATACAAATCTTTTTTTTAATTTGTCTGTATATGGTCTCAATGGTAAATATAATAGTTTTTTGATTTACTCAAAATATTATAGTTCAACATAAAAGCTATTTATAACTATACTCATACGTAAAACCAAAAAGAGCCGTAAGGCTCTTCTGGTATAAACTAAATATTTACCATCTCTAAAGAAAACACTACATGAAGATATTATCGTTTCTTCTTGTGTCGATTTTTCCTTAGGCGTTTTTTTCGCTTGTGAGTAGACATTTTATGTCTTTTTCGTTTTTTTCCGCTTGGCATATTTTTAATTCAAAGTTATTTAATAAATGTCTAAAACTTACTTTATACTTTCTTTTACTTCATTAACAAAGCTTTTTGAGGGCTTAAATGAAGGAATAAAGTGTTCAGGTATAATGATTGTTGTGTTTTTAGAAATGTTCCTAGCTGTTTTTTCTGCACGTTTTTTTACTACAAAGCTTCCAAAACCTCTAAGATAAACATTTTTGTTTTCTACTAACGAACCTTTAACGGTATCCATAAAGGCTTCAACTGTCTTTTGCACAGTTACTTTCTCAATTCCAGTACTTTTTGAAATTTCGTTTACAATATCTGCTTTTGTCATTTTTAAAATATTTAGTTATCAATAGATTACTGTAATAATAACAGGCTGCAAATATATATCTTTTTATTTTACTAATAAAACTTTATGCAAACTTTTTTTTAAAAAAATTAATTAATTTGTTCAATATTAGATTTTAATGGTAAGTATTTAGTTTTTGCACATAATTTAAACAGCACTGTATTAGACACATATGATTGTAGGTTTATATTGTATATTTTCAATTTTATTGTAATAAAAAAATATAAACAAGTATAAATATAATTATAATAGCAATTGCGATAAGAATTTTAACACCATAATTACTAAGTATTTTCTCTGCTATATACAAAGTATTGTATACAGTTTTATCAAAAGTGTAATATTTAATAATGTCTGTATTTGTTTTTGTTTCTTTGAAAAAATCAACAGCCATTGATATATACAATTTAGCATTTTTAAAATCCATCTTATTATAATATACTGTTGATATTTTTTGATAGTAATGACCTAATTTGGGATGCGAAACACTTTCAGCCATTTTTATTGCTTTTAGTCTGTATTCAATTGATTTTTCATAATTATTAAGTTCTTTATATGTTGTTGATATTACATTGTATGAGTTAATTATACTATATTTACTTATAAACGGAAGCTGCTTGCATACATTAATATCTTTTTTGCTATACATTAATGCATTATTAAAATCACCCATGTTTTGATGAATTATAGCCATGTTAGTGTAATAAAATGCTAAATCGTAATGTATATTATCATGCTTTTTAATTATTTTTATTGCCAATTTTCCAAACTTCACAGCTTTTTCGAAATTTCTGTTCATATTATTAATAACTAGTAAATTGTTTGCCATTGATGATATTTTACGAGGATGATGACTCATTTTTTCCAAAATACTTTCAGAATGTAGTGCATATATTTTAATATTGTTGTCATCTTCACCAAAATCTGATTGTAATTTTGTCATAAAATAATCAATCATATTTGAACAGCATTGTAAACTTGGTTTTAATTTATCAATAACATAATTTTGAGTATTTGTACAAATTCTAAATGTTTTCCCTGAATTTATTATCCAATTGTTTTTTGTCAGCTTATGAAGCAAATCATAAAAATTGATTTCGTCATCTTCATTTATAAAAAAAATATTTTTAAGCTCATCAAATTCAATTTCAATAGGAGATAGTAGAGAAAAACAGCATAAAACCTTTTTTTCTTTTTCGGAAAGTGTATTTATTTCAAATTTTATATTGTTCATCTGTTTATATAATAGTTTATTATTTGAGTACTTCTTAAAACCTAAATTTCAAAAAGTATTGAATTCAGTGTTTTAATAGTACGCTATGTAAGAAATGATTAATATTTTATTATGAATTTTTTATAATTTTTAATTTGACTTATTTTATAATCCACTTTATTTACTTGTGCACGTATAGGTCTAATATTACACCATTTAATGAATTTTGCTATGTTGTTTTCGATACCTTCAGCTTCAATATATACCGAT
Source organism: Bacteroidales bacterium (assembly GCA_029938185.1). Lineage (GTDB taxonomy): Bacteria > Bacteroidota > Bacteroidia > Bacteroidales > JAOZVK01 > JAOZVK01. The sequence goes on from JAOZVK010000295.1 coordinate 2,646, forward strand.
TCATCTTCAATATTTTTTACAAATCCATTTATATTTAGTGTTTTAGCTATTTTTCTTGTATTAAACCTAAAACCGACTCCTTGTACTCTTCCTTTGATATTTATTTTTACATTTATCATAAATTTATTGACAGTTTAAAAAAAATTTGGGCTACCAGTTTTAAGTTAGACGCTTTTTAACCGCAAAGTTACACAAAGTTTAACGCAAAGTTTAACGCAAAGTTTAACGCAAAGTTTAACGCAAAGTTCTGTAAAAGTTTACTTTAACTTTATGGTTGTAACCACTTGAAAAACAATTGTGTCCAACCTTACGTGGGTAGCCAAAATTTGTAACAAGCTTATCAACTATAGAAAATCATTGATATATAATCAACAACTTCATTAGATTCAATTATTTGACCTGAGTGTCCTTGTTTAAGAATTTTATTTTTAGGCTTATTTGATACAAGTTTTGCATATTCAATAAGGGTCATAATTGGTCCATATCCACAAACTGAGATATTATTTTTTTTAATAGTTTCGTATACTCCTGTCGAATTATTTTTTTTTATTTGTTCAACTACCTTATCATCAAGTTGCTTTCCTTCAATAGGATTAACAAAATGAGAAAAATCTGAAGATGCAATAATTAATATTTTTTTATTTAATTTTTCATTGAGATTATATATCTCATTTGCAATTTTCTTTGCAGTTTCGATATTCTGGTTTCCAATAGTTATTGGAACTATTTTGAAATCATATTTTAAAAAATATTGTAATAAAGGCAGCATCACTTCTCCTGAATGTTCGTATTTATGAGATATTTCTGACACTGGAAAATTTAGTTGTTTGTAAAATTCTACATCTATTTCAACTTTCCCATATGGACTTTCCCAGTATTGGTTGTCATCTAGTGCTATATCGATACCGTAACCAGTGTGGTTTGGGTTTATAATAAATATTGTATCAAATTTTTGATGATAATTTTTAATGATTTCAAAAAAATGAACTGCTTGGTATGCAGAGAACATATATCCGGCATGTGGAACAATTCCTCCAATGATAATATTATTTGACATATTTATGTCAATATGTTTTTTTTCAATATTTAGAATTTTTTCGATTATTGCGTTTAATTCTTTTTTTGATGAGGGATAAAATTTTCCAGCAACAGCTGGTTTTCGTACTGTCATGTTTTTTGTTTATTAAATTAAATAATTTTGGCTCTTCGAGCCTTTTTACGCTGCTTACGCATAAACATTCATGATATAACTTATTATCAGTTGATTTAAAAGTAAATTTGTGCGTAAATAAACTCGAAGAGCCAAATATTTTACACAAATAAAAATAAAACTCGCAATTGAGGACAGCGGGTAGAAAATAAATATGAAATGAGAAATTTATTTTAAATGAGTTAAATTCGTCTTTTTTTTTTTGAAAATTTGCTTCCCAAAACTCCTGTTTTTTCAGGAGACAGGGATTCTTTGCGATAATTTTAAACTAAGGCAAATCACAAATAATAATTAACCATTTGCACTTGTTCTTTTAACCTTTAACGGCTTCAAAAAACACTCAAATATTCCCGATATTATAATATTTTTTGAATTGTTAAAGCTTAAAATACCTGCGTGCAAATTGGCTAATTATTTATTGTGAATTGCCTAAGTGAACAAAAATATAAAATTAAATTTGTAAGTTTAAAATGAGAATTGCTGGAAAAATGCCAATATATTACATTTTTCTAAGAACAACTCTTCTATTTTTTGCTCTTCCTTCTTTAGTAGAATTATTGCCAATAGGTTTTTCTTGGCCATATCCAACAACTTTCAATCTTCTCGAATTTATACCTTTTTCAACTAAACCTTTTTTAACAAAATTAGCTCGTTTTCTTGATAATGTTTTGTTTTTTCGAGGACTCCCAGTATTATCAGTATGCCCTTCGATATAAATTTTCAACTTAGGATTCTCTTTAAGTAATTGTTCGACTTGCTTTAATGCTGAAATTGATTCAGATTTAACAAAATGCTTATTTCTATCAAAATTCAAATATAAAGCAACCTCTCCACTTTCGTTAATTTCTTTCATTAATTGACTAGAAAGAATCACATTTTGAGCAATATTTCCATAAATTTCATATATTTCATAATCATTGCCTCCATTTAATACAACCACTTGTAACCATATTTCTTTGTCTTTTCTTGTTATTTTATATGTACTAATATTATAATTAACCTTTTTAGGATATTTTCCAAAATATAGAAACTTACCTTTTTTTCTTTTTATTATTTTTTTATAAAAATTTGTAATTTCTTTTTCAGTTTTTGGTTTTGAGCTATTTCTTATAGAATAGCGGATAATATGTTGGCGACCTTCAACATTTAAAAATTCTTTTCCATTCCAAAATTCAAAATTGTCAAATTTTTTTTGGTTATCAATTGCTATATAATAACCTTTTATTTTAGGAAAAAATCTACTATTTTTACTTGTTTTGTTATCATTTTGAGAATATATATTACAAGTATAAATAATAGATAATAAGATAAATATGTTTTTAATATACATAGAATTAATTTTTTAATAAAGTTAATTATATTAATAACTAAAGTTTACTTTTGTAAATAACTGTATAGCAGTGTTTTAAAAAGACATATTAAAACATATTAAACAACAGGTAATCAATTAAATAAAAGTATTAAAAAAGTTACACAATTCAGTTAATTGGTTTAATTTAGAGTCAATTAATAACAAGTTTACTAAAACTTGTACTGGTTTGTTACATATTGCCTGTTTAAAACTGTCGGTGTGGCATTGAAGCCACGCCGATGGTAGGTGATTATATTATTGATTTTCATTGTAATTTAAAACAACATACAATGCATAAATAAGAATATGTGACATGTTTCAAACCACAACATCGCAACTTTCATGGTCTGCAATATGTTGATATGATTTTTTATATGCAGTTTGAAAATTATGCATTTTTATTAATTAATCTCACAATTTATTGAATCAACAAACTCTGTAATAGCTGGATTCGATGTTCCATAACTTACAATTTTTATATCTAAAGGGGTTTTTGAAAATTTATTAATTGAGCTTGCAATTGCATCAAAAATCCAATCACGTTTATTGCCAAAAACACCACCACCTATTAAAGTTAGAAATACTTTATTATTTTTTGTTCTTTCGTAGTTTTTTAAGGCAACATAAAAAGTCGCTTCGTATGTTGCTTCAAGTATAATTTTTGCAAAATCACTCCACAATTCCGTTTCAATACCCGAATACGAAATGGGTAAAGCAGAACTATAAACTTGAGTTATGAGATTCTTGTTTTTGCTTATTGTAACTTCGGAATCCCACTGAACACCTATTTTAAGTTTTCCTTTTAGATATTCATAATCATTTTCGGATTTAGTTCTTATTTGCTTGCTAATATTTTTAAGTCCTTCTTTATTTGCAAGTGCATAGCCATTTTTCATTTTCCAATGATTATTTTTTTCATTTTCCAGTTCAATCCCTATTTCCTTTAAACAATCAATTTGTTTAGTTGAAGTTTGTCCAATCTGTCCATCTACATTTGCAAAATAGTTTCTGTAAATTGTTCCAGCACCACAAGAAATAGCACAGGCTGGTCCCTGCGTTGCATCATATTCATATATTCCAACACCATCTTCGGGCGTTCTATTAGGGCTAACCATTTCTAAAAGATTAAATTGAGATGCTACTTGAATAAGTGAATTGTTATTAGCAATATCCTTATGAATGGTTTGAATATTCCCGACTATTTCTGAGAACTTAATTTTAGAATGATATTTTCCTGTTAAATCTGTTTGATTTCTTAAATCTTCTAAAGACGGTAGCTCAAGTTTGCCAAAAATAAATTCGTTGTTATTTATTTTAGAAATTAGTTTATTGTCAACTATTTCAATATTTTTTCTAACTTGTTCTGGATTGTTTTCCTTAAAACCTACTAATTTCTCGAACCACATTTTTCTTTATTTTTATTAATATTTATGTCTGTTTTTCTAAATGCCCTACAATGGTAATCTGTTGAGGCTGTGAAACTGCAAGTTTAGCATTTTTTTTGACATTTGCAAGTGAATTTTATAAATTACTCTAACTTTTTGAACAGAAACACTTACGTATGATGCATAGTTTTCGCAACTTTCATGGTCTGCAATATGTTGATATGATTTTCAAACTGTTTACGGCTTTAGTTATTAGTCTTATAAATTTCTCGTCCTTATTTTTTTATTGTAATAGTAGTGAATTTACTAAACAATTCTTCCTTTTTCTCATCTAATAATTTCAATAATAATTCGATTATTATTTTTGTTTCTGTAAAGCGATAGCATAAAAATACAACACCAATATCTTTCACATTATGGGCAAAAACCCACTCTCCAAAATCCTTATCTTCTGTAAGAATTATTCGCTTTAGATTCCTTGCTAACTTAATAAGGGGACTCGAATAAATAAAATGCAAATATATTAAATTATGTTGTGGTTTGAAACATGTCACATATTCTTACTTATATTCAGAACTCACAAAAAGCGTCAAATTGAACAAAAACAATGGCAAATTAAAA
>JAOZVK010000296.1 GCA_029938185.1 Bacteroidales bacterium
AAATACCGTTTATTATATATCTTGCGTAAGCAACATTAAATAGGTCGAAGACCTCTTAATTTTTCACTTAGCCATTCAATGCTTCAGCACCTCCTACTATTTCTAATATCTCGTTTGTAATAGCAGCTTGCCTTGCCTTATTATAATTTAGCTGAAGTTCGGAAATTAAATCAGAAGCATTATCAGTAGCCTTATGCATTGCTGTCATTCTTGCTCCTTGTTCAGATGCATTTGAGTCTAATATTGCTTTAAAAAATTGAATTTTTAAAGAATCTGGAATAAGCTTGTTTACAATAAAAAATTTTGAAGGCTCAAAAATATAATCTACCGATTTTGTTTTCTCATCAGTTTTTTCAACAAGTACAGGAAGAAATTGTTCAAGCATAATAGTTTGTGAAGCAGCATTTTTAAATTTATTATAGATAAGTTCTATTTTATCGTATTTTTTCACAGTAAATTGCTTCATCAATAATTCAGACAGTTCAGAAGTAGATTCGAAGCTTAAGTTATTATAAATATCATTATATTCTTTTAAGCTAAAAAATTTTCTACTTTTTAATAAGTCCGCAGCTTTTTTTCCAATATTAATAATATCTAAATTACCATTTTCATACTGACTTTTATATTTTGTTGTTGCAGCTTCAATCGTTTTTTTTACAACATTATTATTAAAAGCACCACACAATCCTTTATTTGAGGTTATTGCAACTAATAATACTTTTTTAACTTCTCTTTGTTCTGCGTATGGATTATCTTCGGAATTATCAAGACTTTTCGATAAATTATTTAGAATTTCATATAATTTATCAGCGTATGGTCGTATTTGAGTGATTGCATTTTGAGCTTTTTTTAATTTAGCTGCCGCAACCATTTTCATTGCACTTGTAATTTGCCTTGTAGATTTTACAGAAGCAATTCTTGTTCTAATTTCTTTTAAATTAGCCATATATTATTAGCTTTTACTTTTTCTCAGATTTAATTTTTGACTTTGCAGTATTGATGTAACTTAATACTGTAAGACACACACTATAAACCAGAAAGATGGCTTAGTAGAATGTGAAATTATTCTACACATTTCAATATAAAAGTAGTCTTACAAAAGTTTTTCGGCATTTATATTTGTATAATTAAGCACCCATACAAAAGCTTTTACCTATTTAGTATAGAGCTTACTTTTTGAAATACTGTTTATTATATATCTTGCGTAAGCAACATTAAATAGGTCGAAGACCTTAGTTAAATAATAATAATATACAAAAAAGCGTAAGCCACATTAAATAGGTCAAAGACCTAAGTTACTTCTTAAAAAAAAGATAATTACATATCATGTGTAAGCAACTAGTATAGAAACCTTATGACAAAGAGTCTACAAGTTCAACATATTCCTTCTCAGCTACATCTTTTGCTTTTCCTTTTTGTTCTGCCCATGCATCATATTTAGCAGCTCCTTTAAAATCAAATCCACCAGGTCTGCTACCACTTACATCTCCTTCAGTTGCTTGTTTATATAAACTATATAATTTTAATAATATATCATTTGAAGGTCTTTTTGATAAAGATTTTGACCCTTTTACTGCACTTTCAAAAGCTTCTGTCATTATATTTATTATTTAGTTAATTTTTTGATTATAAAACTCTTACTATCTTTACAAAAATTTTTCATTTATTTGTAAAGCTTTATATTAGAAATACATAAAGGTCTACAAGCTATTTAATGTGTTATATACACATTAAATTAATATGCTGATGATAAATCATTAGCAACTTTTTCTAAGGTTTTTAGTATTTCATCGCTCAATTTTCCTTTTGCTAATTCATTAAGAACATTTTTATGTTTAAGTTCTAGATATTCTAAATACTCTTTTTCAAATTTCTTAACTTTTTCGACACCAACTGATTTTAACAATCCTTTTGAACCACAATATAATATTGCAATTTGATGTTCGACACGTAAAGGTGAAAATTGACCTTGTTTTAATATTTCAACATTTTTTTCTCCTTTTTCAATAATAGAAAGTGTAGCAGCATCAAGGTCGGAACCAAACTTAGCAAACGCCTCTAATTCTCTATACTGTGCTTGTTCAAGTTTAAGTGTACCAGCTACTTTCTTCATTGATTTAATCTGTGCATTTCCACCTACTCTTGATACTGAAATACCAACATTAATAGCAGGTCTAACTCCTGAATTAAATAAATTTGTTTCTAGAAAAATTTGTCCGTCAGTTATTGATATAACATTTGTAGGAATATAAGCAGACACATCACCATCCTGTGTTTCTATTATTGGTAGAGCAGTTAAAGAGCCACCACCTTTTACAAGCGATTTTATTGAATCAGGTACATCATTCATTTGACGTGCAATTTCATCAGAGTTTATTACTTTAGCAGCACGTTCTAACAAACGAGAATGCAAATAAAACACATCACCTGGATAAGCCTCACGTCCTGGAGGTCTTCTAAGCAATAATGATACTTCGCGATAAGATACTGCTTGTTTTGATAAATCATCGAATATTATTAAGGCAGGTCTACCTGTATCTCTAAAAAATTCACCTATAGCAACACCAGCAAAAGCGGAATAAAATTGTAGTGCAGCAGGTTCGGAAGCAGTAGATGTGACAATCACTGAGTAATCCATTGCTCCATTGTCTTCCAGTGTTTTAGCAATATTTGCAACTGTTGAGCCTTTTTGTCCAATAGCTACATATATACAATATACTGTTTCGCCTTTATCAAAAAATTCTTTTTGGTTTATAATAGTATCTATTGCAATTGCAGTTTTTCCAGTTTGTCTATCTCCAATAATTAACTCTCGCTGTCCTCTTCCAATAGGTATCATAGAATCAACAGCCTTTAATCCTGTTTGTAATGGTTCATTAACAGGTTGTCTATAAATTACTCCAGGAGCTTTTCTTTCCAATGGCATTTCATATTTAGCTCCTTTTATTTCTCCTTTTCCATCAATTGGCTGTCCTAGTGTGTTTATTACTCGACCTAACAAGCCTTCGCCTACATCAATTGAGGCTATTTTTTTTGTTCTTTTGACTGTATCATCTTCTTTTATTCCTTCAGATGGTCCTAATAGTACAACACCTACGTTGTCTTCTTCAAGATTAAGTACTATTCCTTTTACTCCATTCTGAAATTCAACCATTTCATTAGATTGAACATTTGTCAAACCATATACTCTGGCAATACCATCGCCAATTTGTAAGACAGTACCAACCTCTTCCAAATTTGATTCAATATTCAATCCTTCAAGTTGTTGCCTTATAATTTCAGAAACTTCTGCAGGTTTTATTCCAGCCATATTGTTTTTATATTAAAAAGTTTATTAAGGTCTTTTGACCTATTTAATATTGCTTTCGCATTCTGTTAATATTCTAACAATTTGTACCTTAACAAAATATAAATGTTAAAAAACTTTTGTTAGACTACTTATATATTTTTTTCGTATGTTTTATTTAATAGTTCTCTTTTAACCTTTTCAAGTTTGTTTGAAATACTAGCATCTATCTGCATATCTTCAACACGTAAAATAAAACCTCCGATAATATCTTCGTTTATGTTGTTGGTTAGCTCTATCTGACTATTCAAATCTGAGCTTAATTTATCTATTAATTCTTTATTAACAGTATCACTAATTTTTATAGCACTTGTCAATGTTACCTCTTTAATTCCTTTATGATTGCGATATAAATTAATGAAATTTAATAAAATAATTTTCAAATATTGTTCTCTTTTATTAATTGTAACTAATTCAAGAAATGAAAGAGTTTGCTTTGAAAGATTATTTGTAAAAAGTTTTTTATAAATATTAATCTTTAATGCTGGTTTTATTATTGGATTTTCAATAATTTCTATAAAAGCTTTTGACTCTTTGCAAATACTGTATAGATAATCAATATCACTTTTTGTTTTATCAATTGTATTATTATCTAATGCAAGTGAAAAAAGTGCTTTTGCGTATCTTACTGAAATTTTACTATAATTCATTATTCTAAATTAATAATGTTATTTAAAAAATAGGCTTTTCAAGCCTTTTATCTTACTAATGCTAAAATTTATGCGTAAATAAAATAACTCTCTAACAATTGATTATAAATATATATTACCAACATTAAACAGCTTGTATATATTTTAGTTGTCTAACAAAAGTTTTTAAATATTTATATTTTATTAATATGCAAATTGTTAGATTATTAAAAGAATGCGCAAGCAGTATTAAATAGGTCGAAGACCTTAGTTGAATTTTGCTTCTTTCAAAAATTCTTCAATTATTTCTTTTTGTTTAGTTTCTTTACTTAATTCGACTTTCAATATTTTTTGTGCAATTTCTACTGACAATGTAGCTACTTTGTTTTTTATATCAGATAAAGCACTATCTTTTTCATTTTGAATTGAAATTTTAGCTTGAGCAATAATTTTATCAGCATCTTTGGTTGCCTGTGTTTTTGCTTCACTAATAATTTTGCCCTTAACTTCTCTTGCTTCTTGTAATAATCTATCTCTCTCTATTTTTGCTTGATGTATAATTTGCTCATTATCAGCTTTTAATTTCGACATTTCTTTTTTTGCATTTTCTGCCGATTCTAATGCTCCTTGTATTGAGTCTTCTCTTTCTTTTAACGCACTTAATATTGGTTTCCATGCAAATTTTTTCAATATGAATAATACTATCAAAAATGATAAAACCATCCAAAATACTAAACCAAAATCAGGAGTAACTAAGCCCATAATACTATTATATTAATTTGTTTTGATAATTTAATTAAAATTTATTGGCTTTTAGAGCCTAATAGCTTACTTATAAATTAACTTACAATTTTTGATTTTCTGTTAATTTGATAGCCATTTATTCTATTCTTTAAAAACCCGATAATTTAGCCAACCGCTATTAATTATCAGGCTTATACTATTTGTTATCTTTTAAATGAATAAAATTAAAAGACACACAACGATAGCAAAAAAAGCAACACCTTCAATAAGGGCTGCAGCAACAATCATATTAGATCTGATGTCTCCAACTGATTCTGGTTGGCGAGCAATTGCTTCTACAGCACTCCCACCAATTTTACCAATACCAATACCTGCTCCCATTGTTGCAATACCTGCACCAATACCTGCTCCCATTTTTGCAATAGCTACGTTTAAAAGTACGCTTAATAATGTTAACATTTTAATAAAATTTTAGTTAATTAATTAATACTAATGATGTTCTTCTGTTGCCATACCAAAATATAGTGCTGACAACAAAGTAAACACATATGCCTGAATAAATGCTACTAATAGCTCAAGCAAAGTCATAAATACTGTAAATGCAACTGATACAATTGAAAAACCATATCCTGCATATACGTTTACATTAATTCCAAATATAAAAATCAAACTGAAAAATCCTAATACTATAATGTGTCCAGCTGTTATATTGGCAAAAAGTCGAATCATTAAAACAAAAGGTTTTGTAAATACTCCCATTATTTCAACTAAAGGCATTAATGGTATTGGTATTTTTAACCACCAAGGAACTCCTGGTGTATTAACCACGTGTGTCCAATATGATTTACTTCCATTAATAGTAGTGATAATGAATGTGAATATGGCTAATACCATTGTTATCGCAATATTACCTGTTAGATTTGCACCTCCAGGAAAAACTGGGACTAAACCAAATAAGTTATTCAAAAATATAAAAAAGAAAACTGATAACAGGAATGGTAAAAATTTTTCATATTTTTTTTCGCCAATTGATGCTTTTGCTATATCGTCTCTTATAAATATAATTAATGGTTCTAATAATGATTGTAATCCTTTTGGCGGTTTATTTTTAGTAGTTTTATATCTTTTTGCTATTGATAAAAATACCCAAGTAATTAGAATAAGACTTAAAAATAAAGATAAGGTATTTTTTGTAATTGAAATATCTATTGGTCTAATTACAGTTCCATCTGATAGGGTTTCTACAATTTTACCTTTATTACTATTTTTTGCAGTTTCTATTTTAAATCCTTTGTATTCATCGTGTCCGTGATGAAATTTTGATGACATAAAAACATTAATTCCTTTTTCTTTACTATAAAGGATTACAGGTAAAGGAATACTTAAATGGAATTCTCCGAAAGTGGCAATGTGCCATTCATACGAATCGCCTATATGGTCAATTATAAATGTTCCTGCATCAAATCCTTTTTTTGATTTATCATAATCATCATTACTATGAGTTTCCTGTGCTATAACTGTTAGCGGTAATATTATTAATAATATACTCAAGAAAGACTTTATAATTTTTTTGTGCATTTTATCAAATATTTATTATTTTAAGGTCTTCGACCTATTTAATGGGATCTACGCATTTTTGTAAATTACTGTTATATAAATAATTGTACAGAAACATTTATCGGAAAACTTTTGTAAGACTGTTTATCTAAAGTCTTAGACCTATCTAATGTTGCTAATGCATGAATTATGTACCAAACAGTATTTTATTTAAAAATGATTACAAAAATAAATAAATTTATTAAATAATCTAATTTTAGTTTTTAGTTTACTTATTTCTATTAACCAATGATAATGTTAATGATATTTCGAATACAGTATATATCAGATACAAACACATAAATACTATAACAAATGGTATTGCATTTTCTCTGTTAAAAAACAGATAAGCTGCTATAAAAATAGAATAAATTATTAGTTTTAATGTTATCGAAAGCATAAAACTATTTGCAAATCGACTTATTCTATGTTTGCTACTTTTTTGTATTATCACAAAATTAATAAAAGTTATTGCTACAAAAAAAATTAACACATATGGAAATATTTGTAGGTAATATTCTTTTAAAAACTGTGTAAATACTATTGCAGATATTGAAAAAACTATTATTGATAAAATAACTAGTCTTATTCCAAATTTTTTAATATCGTTTTGCATAAAAATCTTATAATAAGGTCTTCGACCTATTTAATGTGGCTTACGTGTTCTTACAAATAGCTGTCATATTGTTAATTATACGAAACCAAACGCCGAAAAATTTTTGTAAGACTATTTACTTATAACTAAAGTTAAAAATGTAACATTTATTTAAAAAATAAATCTTTTGAATATATACTTTAAACTGTTATAGTTTTAATATTAACAAACTGTTATCAATTATTAATCAAAGTATTGTACC
>JAOZVK010000297.1 GCA_029938185.1 Bacteroidales bacterium
TTAATAATTTATAACAGTTTTTCAATGTTAAAATTATAACCGTTTATAGTATATACTCAATGATCAAGTTTTTTGTATGTAACTGATAATAAAGTGTAAATTTTAATGATTAAAAAGTTATTTCAAAAAATTAGAATATCTTAAAACACTGATTATTAACACCGTGCCAAATTTTCGAGATGTTTTGTAATATGCTGATTTTTAACACTAAAAAAAAACTTGATGATAGAGTATATAAGCACCCATACAAAAGTTCTTAGCTATTTTGCATAAAACTTATTTTTTTAACTACAGTTAATTATGCATCATGTGCGTGCGTCTCAGTTAAAAAAATGGAAGAATTTATCAAATCCACTTGCAAATGTCACAAAAAAACGCTAACTTCGTAACTTTCACGGTCGCAATAAATAACATTAAGGCTCATTGCATAGAAAATATAGATTGAATTCTAACAGAGATTAAACCACTTTGGATTAATGAAAAAAATAGTTTTTATAATATTAATCATAGCTACAACTTTTAATTCTTGTAAAACGATTATTAAAAAGTCAAATCCTGTTATCCCAAATAATTCTAAAACTGAATTTAATAATCAAGGAGAACAAGAAGATTACTGGGTGAAAGAATTATTTAAACAAAAGTATAAAAAACACAAATATAAAAAATTTAATGGACAAATAACTATTATTGACAGTATTACAATTAAATATAACGAAAAGACTCTTATAATAATCAATACAAGACCCGAATTAATATCAATATTTCAAAGAGGAATATTTTACCCAAATGTTATAACAGGTAATTACACAGCAGAAGTAAAAAGCAAACAAGAATTGGACTCAATGACAACGGAACAAAAGGTTTTTTATAATATAACACGAACAGACAGTTTAACGATTTCAAATTTTGAGGAATTACAATTTTTAAGTGAATCTCCTGAATATAAAAGATTTAGATTTTGGCTATTTCGGAAAGGAATGATGAATCCTACTGTTTACTTCATTGAATTAACAAACAAAAAAGCATCAAAACATACAGAATTAGCTGATTTTATTGAAAAAGCAAAATTGACTTTTTTTGAAAAAGGCTGGCTAATATTATAAAGCAAAAATAGAAAACATCAATATATGATTACGAGTTTGAAATTGTATCATAATCGTATATTTTCAAATCATATCGTATCAAAACAAATATTTTTCGTATCACAAACGAATATTTACGAATCATTTCGTATCATAAATTAAATTTTATACTTTTGCACTATGGAAAATAATGTGCATATATTTAAAGTCCTTTTGGACTGGGACTTATTAAAAATAGTAAGTAAAATAGACCGTTTTGATGCTTCTTGGTCATCAATTGAAAAAAAAGAAGGACTAAGTTTGAAACAACTTAAAAACATTGCAACAGTCAGAAGTGTTGGAGCCTCTACAAGAATTGAAGGTTCAATAATGAGCGATGAAGAAGTAAAAGTCCTTCTTGATAACTTAGATATTACGAAAATTGAAGACAGAGACTCACAAGAAGTAGTAGGATATTTTGAGGTAATGGATTTAATCTCAGAATCTTTTCAAGATATTGAGATAACAGAGAATAGTGTCAAAAACTTACACAATCTTTTACTTAAATACAGTCAAAAAGACCAATGGCACAAAGGGAATTATAAACAGCACACAAATGCAGTTGAAGCAACTTTACCAAACGGTAAAAAACAAATTATATTTCAAACAACTGAACCGGGCTTTGCAACAGACGATGCAATGCGACAATTGATTAACTGGTATAAGAACGATACCGAAACTCATAGTCTTGTAAAGTCTGCAATTTTTGTTTATGAATTTGTAAGCATTCACCCTTTTCAAGACGGAAACGGTAGGTTGAGCAGGTTATTATCAACTTTACTTTTACTCAAAAACGGATATAAATGGATACAGTATGTAAGCTTGGAACATGAAATTGAAAGCCGAAAAAATGAATATTACTTAGAATTAAGAAAATGTCAGACACAACGACCAAATGAAGACGTAACAACTTGGATTAAATTCTTCTTCAATGCCTTATTGAATATTCAGGAACAACTAATAGAGAAATTAAAAGTAAAAGGGATTCAATCAAAATTAGCACCAAAAGAGAAATCAATACTAATATTTATAGAGAATCATGCGGGTTGTAAATCCGGAGAAATGTCAAAGAAATTAGATATTCCAAGTCCAACAGTTAAGAGAATATTATCAAAATTAGTAAATAGTAATTTAATTGAAAAACACGGAATCGGAGCAGGAACAAACTATACAATATTATGATGAATTTAAATAATACGACAGATAAAAACTTAGAGCCTTAACATTTTCTTGGAAGCACTGCAATTTTTTTTGCCTTGTTCCGCTACGCTCCACAAGGCAAAAAAAATTGCAGTGCTTCCAAGCAGTTACCGATATGAAAAATCATATCAACATATTGCAGACAATACTTTGATTAATAATTTATAACAGTTTTTCAATGTTAAAATTATAACCGTTTATAGTATATACTCAATGATCAAGTTTTTTGTATGTAACTGATAATAAAGTGTAAATTTTAATGATTAAAAAGTTATTTCAAAAAATTAGAATATCTTAAAACACTGATTATTAACACCGTGCCAAATTTTCGAGATGTTTTGTAATATGCTGATTTTTAACACTAAAAAAAAACTTGATGATAGAGTATATAAGCACCCATACAAAAGTTCTTAGCTATTTTGCATAAAACTTATTTTTTTAACTACAGTTAATTATGCATCATGTGCGTGCGTCTCAGTTAAAAAAATGGAAGAATTTATCAAATCCACTTGCAAATGTCACAAAAAAACGCTAACTTCGCAAATTTCACGGTCGCAATAAATAACAATATGCTCAACAACAAATAAAAAAACAGTATTTTTGCAAAATACTAAATAAAAAGATATGAAATTAAAAATAAAAATACCCGCACAATCAATAAATAAGATTTATCAAAAAGATAAAATTCGCAGGAATGATTATGAAAATTTCAAGTCTGAATTAGATACAATAATTACAAAAATTGATAGTAAAGAGAGTGAAGAACATCTAAAAAATTTCTTAATACAATTTCTAAAAAACACTTTCTACAAAGAAAATGAAGTAAATACAAAAGGAAGAACAGACCTTGCAATTTACAACGGAAATAATAGCAAATCAACTGTTGGAGTTATATTTGAGACGAAAAAACCTGCAAATAAGTCTGATATGATTACAAAAACAGACATTAACAAAAAAGCACTCCATGAAATAATTC
Source organism: Bacteroidales bacterium (assembly GCA_029938185.1). Classification (GTDB taxonomy): domain Bacteria; phylum Bacteroidota; class Bacteroidia; order Bacteroidales; family JAOZVK01; genus JAOZVK01. The sequence goes on from JAOZVK010000297.1 coordinate 3,298, forward strand.
TATATTATTTTCACGAAAGAATTGAAAATAACAATAATGAAATAAAAAATATAATAATTACAAACTTAAATGAATGGTTTATATTTGATGCTATTGATTTTGAACGTGTTTTTTATACACAAAATCTAAAAACAGAATATAAGAAGTGGAAAGCCGGACAAAAAACAAGCAAAAATACAGATTTATTTTATAATGAAATTGCAAAAAAATATATTGCCGAAAACTACACAGATTTAAACTGCACATTTTTAGACCTGACATATTTTAAAAATATATCAAATCTTGCGGATAGTAAAATAACAAATTTATACAAATTATTTTCCCCCGAACACCTGTTAAAAAAACAACTTGCAAACGACAGTAATTCTCTTGACACAACGTTTTATAATGAATTACTGCACATTATCGGGTTACGAGAAACAAAAGAAGACAAAAAACAAATAATTACCAGATTAAAACCAAAAGACCGCAATCCCGCTTCTCTTTTAGAAAATGCAATAAATATACTTGACATAGAAGACAGATTAAAACATATCAAAGATTTAGAAAAACGTTATGGCGAAAAAAAAGACGAACAACTTTTTAATGTAGCTCTCGAACTTTCTATAATGTGGATAAACCGTATTTTATTTTTAAAACTTCTCGAAGCACAACTTGTTCAATATCACATAGATAATACAGAATATTTGTTTCTAAATAAAAAAAACATCAGTAATTTTAACCAATTAAATGAATTGTTTTTTGAAGTGCTTGCAAAAAAGCCCGATGCAAGAGATAAACACATAAAAGAAAAATACATAAAAATTCCATATTTGAACAGTTCGCTTTTTGAAATAAGCAAATTAGAAGATGAAACAATACGAATAAACAGTCTTAAAGAACATTTTACGCTACCAATAAATAATAAAAACATTCTTAAAGAAAAGCAACAATTACCAATTCTTGAATATATTTTTAGTTTTCTTAATTCTTATGACTTTACAAATGAAGGACATGGAAAAATTCAAGAAGAAAATAAAAATCTAATAAACGCATCAGTTCTTGGTCTTATTTTTGAAAAAATAAATGGTTATAAAGACGGTTCGTATTTTACTCCTGGATACATTACAATGTATATGAGCCGTAAAAATATTCGGAGAGCAGTTGTTCAAAAATTTAAAGAAGCTAATAGTTTTGGTGAAATTGAAAATTTTGACGAACTAAAAGACAAAATAACAGACCGTAAACAAGCTAATGAAATTGTTAATAGTCTGAAAATTTGCGACCCATCGGTAGGCTCGGGACATTTTTTGGTGTCAGCACTAAACGAAATAATCGCAATAAAATCCGAGCTTGATATTTTGCAATATCATAACACAAGGGGGCATGCCACCTTGCGTGTAAAAAATTATAAAATAGAGGTTGTAAACGACGAGCTAATTGTAACAGATAAAGAAACAGATGAATTATTTGAATATAATTTAAGCATAAAAGGAAATATTATTGATTATAAACAAGATTTGCAAAAAACATTATTCCACGAAAAACAAACAATTATTGAAAATTGTCTTTTTGGTGTTGATATAAATCCTAATTCAGTAAATATAACTCGTTTACGTTTGTGGATAGAATTATTGAAAAATTCATATTATACAGAAAATAGTAATTACACAGAATTAGAGACCTTGCCAAATATTGATATAAATATAAAACAAGGAAATTCACTTGTCGGTAGATTTTCATTAACAATAGGGCATGCCCCATTGCATAACGGACAAGCTCAAAAGATGAGACTTGCAACAGAAAAATACAAGACACAAGTAATTCTTTATAAATCAACAAACGACAAAATAGTAAAACAAAACGCTGAAAAAGAAATATCAAGAATAAAAGAAGAATTTGCACAAAATGTAAATCCCACCGATAAGGACTATATAATTTTACAAACAAAAAAAGCAAAACTTGGTGAAATGCCAATGTTGTTTACACAAGCCGATAAGGAAAACTGGAAAAAAGAGAATAAAAAGTTAACAATTGATATTTCAGAACTTGAAAAAGCATATAATGAAAAATTACATACCTTATATGGTAATGCTTTTGAATGGCGTTTTGAATTTCCCGAAGTTTTGGACGAAAACGGAAATTTTATCGGTTTTGATATTGTGATAGGGAATCCGCCGTATATTGACTCTGAATATATGGTAAAAAACGATGCTCAAACACGAGAGTATTTGAAAGAAAAATTTCAAACAGCAAAAGGGAACTGGGATATTTTTATTCCTTTCGTTGAATTTGCTTTTACAATTCAAAAAAACAACGGTAATTTTTCATACATTATTCCAAATAAATTGCTTGGAGCAAAATATGCGAAACACCTTATTGATTTTTTATTAACTAAAAAAATTGAAGTAATTAGAGATTACTCTCGTGAAAATATTTTTAAAAAAGCGGACGTTTATCCTGTTGTTATTTCAGTAACCAATACACAGCCACAAGACCAAGATGTAATATTTTTTGAACCAATGAAAAACATTTCACAAGTTAAATATACAAATGAAATATCATTCACAACAGTAAAAGAAGACCCAAATTTAGATAAGTATTTTGCAGAAGAACAAACAATAAATATAATAAATAAAATAAAAGAGCATGAAAGCCTTGAAAAAAAAGTTTCACTAATATCAGACGCTTCAACTGTTTCTGAGGCATATATATTTAAAGAAAAATTTATAGATAGTCAAAAGCTAACAAAAGACTTCAAAAAAATAATAAATACTGGAACAATCGACCCTTATAAAATATTGTGGGGAAAAAAGCCTATGCGATATATTAAAGATAAGTATGAAAACCCAATTATAAAACATGTTGATTTAAAAGAAATAAGTAAAAAACGATACAAACAATCCATATCCAATAAAATAATAATAGCTGGAATGTCCAAAATAATAGAAGCCGTATTTGATGACGGGAAAATACTTGCGGCAAAATCGACTAATATTATATTAGATGATAATATTGATAACTTGAAATTTATTCTTGGTATTTTAAATTCAAAACTAATGTCTTTTTATGTGACAAATTATTTTCATTCAAATAAAATGGCAGGTGGCTATATAAATATTTCACCACGATTATTAAAAATATTACCGATACCTACAACAAATAATAAGACATTAATTTCAAAAGTTAATAAAATACTTAAACTAAAACATAATGATATTAATGCAAATATAGAAAAAATAGAAACCGAAATAAATCAGTTAGTTTACAAACTTTACAAATTGTCAAATAAAGAAATAAAACACATAGAAAATGATTCTGCGATGAAATAAAAGAGCATATCATTTGCTTAGATGGCAGTTATCGATATGAAAAATCATATCAACATATTGCAGACCATAAAAGTTGCGAAAATTTGTAACGATATCATTATTGATTTCAGTAAACGAGATAGAGATGGCAACTTTTGGTCTACCAGTGACTAAGGTAATAGTGTTTCATAGGGTATTTACGTTCAAGACTATCCCAAATAGAAGCCTGAGCGAACAGAGGTCGAAGTTATGGTTTTCTCTGCAAACATTATGATGAATATTGATAAGCGAAAAACCACAATATACATTAAATGGTACAATACTTTGATTAATAATTTATAACAGTTTTTCAATGTTAAAATTATAACCGTTTATAGTATATACTCAATGATCAAGTTTTTTGTATGTAACTGATAATAAAGTGTAAATTTTAATGATTAAAAAGTTATTTCAAAAAATTAGAATATCTTAAAACACTGATTATTAACACCGTGCCAAATTTTCGAGATGTTTTGTAATATGCTCAGAACTCACAAAAACAGTTCTTTTTTTCAAAAACAATCGCAAGTTAAAAGTT